>CAZXNG010000008.1:0-14424 GCA_964642065.1 uncultured Halobacteriales archaeon | reverse complement strand
ATACGCACCTGCGGCTTCGACTCGCCGTCGGTCTTCTCCCTGCCGACTTCACCCGCGGACTCCGCCTCGTCGACGTCGACGCCCTCCTTCTGCAGAAGTTCGTCGCCCGCGACCTGCTGGCTCACCTGTTCGTCGACGACCTCCTGCTCGACTATCTCCTCCACGAGGTGTTCGAAGCCGTCGCGGCGCGCCATCGCCACCGAACGCGCCTCCTTCGCCTCCTCGAGGTCCTCGCTCTCGAAGATGGTACGGGCCGACCCCACGTCGATGCGGTTCTGACACCGCGTGCAGACCGTGGTGGCCGAGCCCCCCGAGACTATCTTGACGCTCTCGCACTCGGAGCAGCCTACGACGGTGTACACGTTGATCGCGATACGGCTCGTGGCTATAAATTTCTAACTCCACGTCGCAGGAGATATGTCGGCCGAAGCCGAACCCCGAGGTAGATGCAGCTCTACGGAATCGTAGGAGACCCCGTCGAACATTCGCTGTCGCCGCCGATGCACGAGGCCGCGTACGACGCGCTCGATATGGACGCCTCGTACGTCAGGTTCCACGTCGACGCCGACGACGTCGAGGACGCGGTGACCGGGGCGCGCGCTCTCGGCGTAGACGGCTTCAACGTCACCGTCCCCCACAAGGGGGCGGTCGCGGAACACCCCGCGCTCGACGTCGACGACACCGCCCGCGAGATAGGTGCCGTCAACACCGTCGACCTCGACTCCATGGAGGCGTACAACACCGACGCAGCGGGCGTCTCCCGCGCCCTCCGACACCACGACGTCACGGTCTCGGGGGCACGCGCCGTCGTGGTGGGAGCCGGCGGCGCCGCACGCGCCGTCGTCTACGAGCTAGACAGGCTCGGCGCCGACGTCGCCGTAGCCAACCGGACGGAGGAGAAGGCAGAAGCTCTCGCCGCGGAGTTCGACGTAGAAGGACACGGACTCGACTCGCTGTCCGACCTCGTGCCCTCCGCCGACCTGCTCGTCAACGCCACCACGGTCGGGATGGAGGAGGACCGCTCGCCGGTGCCCGCCGTCCTCCTGCACCCGGATCTGACGGTCTTCGACGTCGTCTACACTCCCCTCAGGACGCGGCTTCTGCGGGACGCAGAGGAAGCAGGCGCGGACACCGTCGACGGCGCCTGGATGCTCGTCTACCAGGGCGTAGAGGCTTTCGAGATATGGACGGGAAGGGAGGCGCCCGTAGACGTGATGAACGAAGCTCTCAGGGGTGAGCTAAGTTGACGGAAGACGGGCGGGAGACGCTGGAGCTGTTCTCGGAGAAGACCTACCGCCTGATACTCCGTCTCCCCGCCGTCGACCGCGAGTCTCTGGAGACGGCGGTTGAGGACACCTTCGACGTCGAGCTCGAGGAGGTAGACGTCTCGGAGTTCTCTCCCGACGCCAGCCGACGGGAGTTCGACACGGAGTCCGTCACCGGCGCAGTCTCCGTCGACGTCGACGGCAACGCGGTGCTGACGCTCCGCGACGTCGTCTACGTCGACGACGCCGCCGACCATCTGGAGGAGCTAGACCACCTGCTGAAGGCCGACGCGCTCTCGGAGTCCGCCGAGAGGCTGAGAGAGTTCGACGCGGACGAGAACCCGCTGGAGAAGGTGCTGTGAAGTACGAGAATCGCTGGGAGATGACTCCGTGACCTCCGACGGATACGAACGGTACCGCGAAATCGTTCCGGAGTACGACGAGTTCCTGGAGTACGTCGACAGACCGCTACCTCTCACCGCGAGGGTCAACCCAGTGAAGGGTTCGAAGGACGAGGTCTTCGCTCTCCTCGACGACGCGGGCTTGTCCGTGGAGCCGTTCGACTGGTACGATCTCGGCTTCAGGGTGCTCGACGACATCAAGCTCGGCAACACCCTCCCACACTACCTGGGGAAGATCCACGTTCAGGAGGAAGTGAGCATGGTGCCACCGGTCGTGTTAGACGCGTCGGAGGACGACCACGTCCTCGACCTCTGCGCCGCGCCCGGCAGCAAGACCACGCAGGTCGCTCCGTCGGCGGCCTCCGTCGTCGCGAACGACGTCAGCCACGGCCGCATCCCCGCGCTGCGAAACAACTGCGATCGTCTCGGAGTCACGAACGTCGCGGTGTCGAACCAGGACGGACGCAGGTACTCGACCGACCGGGAGTTCGACGCAGCGCTCGTCGACGCCCCGTGTACCGCGGAAGGAACGGTGCGGAAGACTGGTAGCGGCGCGGCGTCTGAGGAAGAGGTCGCCGACCTCCAGTCCGTGCAGAAGGGCCTGCTGACCCGTGCCGTCGAGGTCACGAAGTCCGGTGGAACCGTGGTGTACTCTACCTGCACCTTCGCACCCGAGGAGAACGAAGCCGTCGTCGACCACGTCATCGACGACGTCGAGGTCGTCGACCTCGACCTCGGGATGGAGACCTCCTCTGGAGTAGAGGTCTGGGGGGACGAGAGCTACGACCCCTCGGTGTCGCAGACCCGGAGGATCTACCCACATCAGAACGACACCGGCGGGTTCTACGTAGCCAAGCTACAGGTGGAGTGAACGCATCCTTCGAGTCCGACTGACCGGCCGTTACAACAGGCCTTCGTCGGTCTCTATCGACAGCATGTCCTCCGCGGTGTCGACCTCGCCGTCCACCGCGGGCTGGAGCTTCGCCACCATCTCGTGCTCCTTCCCCCGGGTGTGGGGGTAGAGGTGGGTGAGGTAGACCCTTTCGACGTCGCACTCCTGGAGCACGGGCGCGAGCGTCGACGGCCGTGTGTGGTTCCCTACCTCGATTGCGTCGGGGAACGAGCACTCGTGTATCAGGACCTCGCAGCCGCTGGCGAACTCCGCCATTCCCTGGAAAGCCTCGGTGTCTCCGGAGTAGACGAACTCATCGTCCACCCTGTATGCCATCGACTCCACGCTGTGCTCGGTCGCGAGCGTGTCTATCTCCCGGGGCCCGAGCTCGAACGAGGTGCCTGGGGTGACCTCGTTGACCTCGACGTCGACCTTCCCCCGGAGGTAGTCGTAGGCGTCGAACAGTCCGGAGAGGGTCGCGAAGGTGCCGGGTGGACCGTATACCGCGAGTTCGGTGCGGCCGAGCAGCCAGTCGGCCTTTATCAACGACATCAGGTCGTTGACGTGGTCGAGATGGCAGTGGGTCAGGAGGACGGTGTGGACGTCGTCGACCTTGACGTCCGAACGGTTGAGGTTGTGGAGGACGCCGCTTCCTACGTCGAGTAGCACCGCGTCGTCCTCGAGCAGGAGACCGCTCTGTACCCTCTCTGAGGGTATCGCGCTCCCCGTGCCGAGGAACGTCACCTTCATGGTCTCCGTTGGAGAGGCGTAGTAGTTAGGAGTTTAGGTTCCGGTTCCGTCCGACGTAGCCCTCGGTGGCACCGACGACGCAACATAGCTTCAGAAGACCTGACCCTGGTTGTGGACCACGAGGCCGTCGTCGGTTATCTCGATGGGGCGGAACGACGTGTCGTGGTCGGTGAACCTCATCTTCCGGATGTTGATGGAGCGGCTGAGCTGGTTCTTCATCTGCTCCAGCCCCAGCAGAACCATGGAGTCTCCGATGTACTCCTCGACACCGTACCTCGTGTCCCGGTCACTCCACTCCTCGCTGACGAACAGGCCGGTGACGTCGTTCTCCCTGACCCGTCGGATGAACCGTATCATGCTCCGCCTCATCTCGTTCACCGAGTCCTCAGCGATGCCGAGCCCCGCGATGGAGTCGATTACTATCCTCTCCGCCTCGGTCGGCGCTATCAGCTGGTCGATGGAGCGCGTGAGGTCGTCGAAGTCCACGAGCCCCTGTCCCGTGCGCTCCATCAGGCTGTCGTAGTCGTACAGCCTGACCGCGCCCTGGTCCACCGCCTTCCCCAGCCCGAGATCGTACTGTCGGGAGGCGCGGAGCACGCTCTCCGCGTCGTCGTCGACGCTGACGTAGACGGAGTTCTCTCCCCGTCGCGCTCCCTCCATCACGAAGTGCATGGAGAACAGGGTCTTGCCGCTGCCGGCGCGCCCCGACAAGATGTTTATCGACTTGTCGGGAAACCCTCCCCGCGCCATCTCGTCGAACCCGTCGATACCCGTCGGAACCCTGGCTTCGTCGTCCACGTTCTGAGCCATGCAACGGTATCAACGCGCGGCCGTCTTAACGGTTTATGCCAGAAGAGCGAAGCCGACACGAGACGACAGACGTACCGTCGGGCTTCTAGAGCCGTCCGTAGTCGTCGTCCGGCGAAGCCTCCTCCGCGTACGCCGCGAACAGGTCCCTCGCCCCCTCCAGGTCGTCGAGGTCGACGACCTCGGACGTCGTGTGCATGTTCCTGTTGGGTACGCCGACCGACGCCGTCGGCACTCCTCCTCGGGAGACGTAGAACGCGTCGGCGTCTGTCGCACCACGGGACATCATAGCCTCGTCCTGCACGTCGACGCCCGCCGCGCCCGCAGCGTCCCTCAGACGTTCGAGCACCACGGGGTGGTTCTCCTTGCCGTGCTTCAACGTCGGACCTCCACCCACCTCTACGTCTCCGTGTCTGGTCTCGTCTATGCCGGGGACGTCCGTGGCAAAGGTGACGTCGACGACGAGCACCACGTCGGGTTCGAGGCTGTAGCCCGCCATCTTCGCGCCGCGGAGCCCTAGCTCCTCCTGCACAGTCACGACGCCGTGTAGAGCGACGTCTAGCTCGTCGGCATCGACCGCGCGGAGCACCTCGGCGGCCACCCACGAGCCCACCCTGTTGTCGAGACCTCTCGCCGCGACGACCTCGTTCCGCAGCTCGGTGTATCCGACGTCGTAGGTCACCGGAGAACCAACCCTGACGCCCGTGTCCTCTACCTCCTCGCGGTCCTCTGCGCCGACGTCGACGAACACCTCCTCCATGTCCGGTACCTCGTCCCTCTCCTCGTCCTCCTGCAGATGCACGGGCTTCCTGCCGGTCACACCTCGCACCGCCCCCTCGTCTCCGTGCACCACGACCCGACGGGCTTCGGCTACGCCTTCGTCGACGCCGCCGATCTTCTTGACGTATAGGTAGCCGTCGTCGGTGACGTGGTTCACCATCATCCCTATCTCGTCGACGTGTCCGGCGACGACCACGCTGGAGTCCGCGTCGGGGTTCACGGTGGCGACGGTGTTGCCGTAGCTGTCGGTCCTTACCTCGTCCGCGACGTCATCCGCTCGCGCTCTCCAGTTCCCGAGGTTCTCCGACTCGAACCCCGAGGGGCTCGGCGTCTCCAGAAGCTGTCTCAGGAACTCCTTCGAGTCCGCTTCCATGGTGTCGACACGTACGTCTACCCCCTTAAGCTCTGCACTCCTATTGCTCTACTCTTCTCCGCTCTCCTCCACTTCTTCGACCTTCTCCTTGACCTCCTCGGCCTTCTCCTCGACTATCTTCTCCTTCTCCTCCACCTTCTCCACCTTCTCGTCTACCATCTGCTGCTTCTCCTCCACCTCCTCCACTCTGTCCTCGACTACCTGTTCCTTCTCTTCGACCTTCTCCACCTTCTTCTCGGCCTCCTCCACCTTCTGCTCTACCTTCTCCTCCTTCTCCTCTACGTTCTTCACCTTCTCTTCCACCTCTCCAACCTTCTCCTCGGCACGCTTGACCTTCTCCTCGACCTTCCTCTCGACCTCCTGCTCCATCTCTTCGCTCGCCTCCTTCACCTTGTCTTGGACGGTCTGTTCGGCCTCCTGTTTGACGTCCTCCGCCACCTTGTTCCTGACCTTGTCCACCTGTCTCTCCGTCTGCTCTGCGATGTACCTCTGGACCACGCTCTCCCGGAACTCCATCTTGCCCCATGCGTTGAGGACGTATCCGACGGCGAGCCCACCGATGAAGGTGCCTACTCTGAGGTCTCCCTCCGTAAGGACGAGCGCGAGGAAACCACCGATCAGGAGGGCGCCGTATGTCAGGTCGATGTACAGCTGTCGGGGGGTCTCGAACCCTCCTTTCGTCGCTTCTTCTTTCTCTTCGTCTGTCATGATCTGGCTCCGTGGACGACCGCGTCGATGTGCTAACGTAGGGGTATGAGGGTAAAACAGCTGTGGTGGCGGGACGGAGGGGGGGGGGGAGGTTCCGGCGTTCCGACGCCTCCTCCCTGCTACCTCGTAACCCTTATAAGTCTTAGAGGTTAGTGTTTCTCCATGTCAGTGGACATGGAGGAACCATCGGAGGGAGACGGAGACGAGGAAGGGGACGAGGGACTGGACCTGGCCGTGGTCGCCGCGGCGGCGGTCATGTCGCTCGTCGCCGGAGGTATAGCGGGATACGCGCTGATGAACTTCGGCTTCGTAGGCTCCGTCGGAGGATTCGTCGTGGTCGCCGGCCTCACGATGACCTACCTCTACACCAAGGACACACCGCACGCCGCCGTGGGAACCGGAACCTACGTCAACGCAGTGCTCCTGCTGTTCACGCCGTCCGCCCTCTACATGCCAGACATACTATCCGGAGACATCAGCCTGTTCGCCGAAGGAGTCAGCGGAGAGAACGTCACCATCGGCGGCGGCGTAATCTTCGAAGCGGGGTCCTTCAGCGTCGACAACCTCGCCGGAGGACAGGTCGAAGGCATCATCGGCCTCGTCGTCTGGACCGTGGTCTTCATGGTCGTCGCGCTGGTGCTCCTGATAGTAGGGAAGATCGTCAAGAGCACGGCACCCGAACCCCGTCGACAGCGCCAGCCCAGACGGTAGACCTGTCGTAGCGTCTCTACTCCGAAGCCCGCTCCAGAACCTCTCGAACCGCGTCCGTCGTCGCGTCCGCCTGCAGAGGGTCGTCCGTCGCCTCCAGAGCCGCGTCCGGGTCCTTCAGGAGGTGGCCGGTGGCGACGCAGACCACCTTCTCGTCGCCGTCCAGCATACCCTCCTGCTTCATCCGTTTGACGCCGGCTACCGAGGTCGCGCTCGCCGGCTCCACGCCGATGCCCTCCACGCGAGCGAGCTGGAGCTGGGTCTCCAGAAGCTCGTCGTCGGTGACGAACAGGGCGTCGCCGCCGGTCTCCTGTATGGCGGTCCTGGCCTTCGGAGCGTTGACGGGGTCACCTATCCGTATAGCCGTCGCCTTCGTCTCCGGGTCGTCGAACGGCTCCAGGGGCCCGCCTTTCTTCACGGCCGCAGCCAGGGGGGACGCGCCCTCCGCCTGAACCCCTATCATCCGGGGTATCTCGTCGATGATACCCGCCCTGCGGAGCTCGCGGTAGCCCTTGTAGATCGCGCTGATGTTGCCGGCGTTCCCGACGGGTAGCACGGTTACGTCGGGTACCTCCCAGTCGAGTTGCTCCAGCACCTCGAACGCTATGGTCTTCTGCCCCTCCAGCCGATATGGGTTGACGCTGTTCAGTACGTAGAAGAACCCCTCTTCGGCGAGCTCGCGGACTATACGGAGGCACTCGTCGAAGTTGCCGTCGAGTTCGACGAGCTGCGCTCCGTGCATCAGCGCCTGCGCGACCTTGCCGAGCGCCACCTTGTCCCGGGGCAGCAGGACCACCGCGGGGATGTCGGCGGCAGCGCCGTACGCCGCGAGCGCTGCGCTCGTGTTGCCAGTAGACGCGCAGGCGACGCGGTCGATGCCGAGCTCCATCGCCTTCGACACGCCGACGGTCATCCCGCGGTCCTTGAACGAGCCCGTCGGGTTCATGCCCTCGTGCTTGACGTGTACGTCGACGCCTATCTCCTCCGACAGCTTGTCGGCGTCGTACAGCGGCGTGCCTCCCTCGTAGAGGGTCACGGAGTCCGCCGTCTCTATCGGGAGCACGGAGCTGTACCTCCAGACCCCGAGAGGTCCCTTGAAGTCGCTGCGGGAGGGGATGCTCTCGTATATCACCTCGAGCAAGCCACCGCATTCGCAGGTGTAGCGGGCTTCGTCGCTGGGGTACGACCTGTCGCACTCGATGCAGTCCAGCCTAGACATCACAGTTCCTCCTCTATCAGCCGACGCGACTCCTCCAGTGCCTCGTCTATCTTCTCGACCTCGGGTCCTCCTCCCTGACCGAAGCTCGCCGAACCACCGCCGTCACCGCCGAGCATCTGCGAGAGCTCGCCTGCTATCTCGCCGGCGTCGACCTCCACGTCGTCCGGCACCCCCACGACTACGCTGGCGTCGCCGTTCCTTCCCGCGAACACCGCGACCTTGCCCTCGCCTACCTTGCTGTTGGCCGCCGCGCGGAGCTCGTCCATGTCGCCGTCAACCCGCTGTACGACGACGGGTACGCCGGATATCTCCGACTCCTCGGCGTCGTCGGCCCGCGCCTCGGCGAGCTCGGACTTCAGCTGCTCCAGCTGCTTGCCGCGTTCCTTCCACTCGTCGAAGAACCTCTTCGCGGCTTCGGCCACCTCGTCCCGCGGCACCCCGAGAGCGTCGGCTGCGGCGTCGACCTCGCTCTCGACCCTCTGTACCGCGTCGACGGCGGCCTCGCCTGCTGCGAACTCGATGCGCTCCACCCCGTCCTGCACGCGTTCCGTGTGAACGACCTTTATCAGCCCGATGTCGCCGGTTCTCTTCACGTGGGTGCCTCCACACGCTTGGACGTCTTCGTCCACCTGGACGATACGTATCTCCTCTCCAGGCGGGATTCCGCCCTGATACAGTCCGAAGCCGTGCTCGTCTTCGGCCTCGTGTCGGTCCATCCACTCGTCACGCACCTTGACGTTCCTGCGGACCGTCTCGTTCGCAGCTCGCTCTATCTCCCTCACCTCCTCGTCGTCGAGTCTCCGGTGGTGTGTGACGTCGATACGGCTGCTTTCCACGCCTTTCTGCGCGCCCGCCTGTCGGACGTGGTCGCCGAGCACGCGGCGGGCGGCGTCTATCACCACGTGGGTCGCCGTGTGGTTCTGCATCAACGCCTTCCGGCGGTCCTTGTCCACCCTGCCGCGGACGAGGTCGCCCTTCCGCGGCTCCTTGTCGGTGTGGTGGAGCACCACGCCGTTGCGTTTCTCTACGTCGTGGACCTCGATGAGCTCGCCGTCCTCCAGCACACCTGTGTCGGCGGGCTGTCCGCCGCCTTCGGGGTAGAACCTCGTCTGGTCGAGAACGACTCCGTAGCCGTCGTCCTCCTCGACGACGTCGAGCACCGAGGCCTCGAACTCCGTGCGTTCGCTGTCGTCGTAGTACAGAAGCTCGGTGTCGGGCAGCCTCTCGAGAGACCGGTCGACCTCCTCCTCGTGGACGTCCGCCTCCTCCTTCGACCTGCTCTCGTGCCGCTCCGCTACCTTCGAGTAGAAGTCGTCGGGTATCTCGACGTCGACGCCGTGCTCCCCCGCTATCTCCTCCACAGTCTCTGGCTGGATGCCGTGGCTGTCGTAGAGCTCGATGAGGTCGTCGACGGGTACGGTGCCGACGTTCTGGTACTCCTCGGTCCTGCGTTCGACGAGCCTGCGGCCCCGTTCCACGGTCTCGCGGTACTTCCCGACCTCGTTCCGGACGACGTCCTGGATGACGCCTCGGTTCCTGTAGTCCAGACGTTTCGCCTGCTCGTCGACGAGCTCGTCTATCGGCGTCTCGAGCCCGAGGTCCTCCGCGAGCCTGACGGTGCGGCGGAGCACGAGCCGCGCGAGGTACCCCGTTCCGACGTTCGAGGGGACGATGCCGTCGCCGAGCATGTACGCGAGCACGCGGCTGTGGTCGGCGATGGCGAACGCGTTCTCCAGCGGAGTGATGGTCTCCAGAAGCTCGTCGTAGGTGAGGCCGACGCTGTCCGCGACCTGCCGGCGGACGTCGTCTATGTCGTCGACCTCGTCGGTGTCCATGTAGCCCGCCTTCCGAGCTATCTCCGCCAGGAGGTCGTCGTCGGGTCTCTCCACACCGACGTCCTCCAGTATCTCCTCCACAATCTCGGGGTAGACGCTGTCGTACACCGTAGGCGTCCCCTGGCTCATCCAGGCGAACCGCTCGAGGCCGTAGCCGGTGTCGACGATGTACGTGTCCATCTTCGAGTACCGGTTTCCGTCCTTCATCTCGATGTCGCCGTCGAGGTCCTGCTCCAGGTCCATGAAGACGAGGGTGGCCAGCTCGACGCCCTTGACGATGACCTCGAACGCGGGGCCGGCGTTGCCGCCGCCTACCCACGGCGACTCGACGTAGGTGACGTCCTCGAGAGGGGCTCCGAGGTGGTCTAGGAAGTCGAAGCAGTACTCCGCAGTCTCCTCCTTCCAGTAGACCTCTCCCTCGTAGGCGCCGCCCTCGGCGCGGCTGTTGAACGCGTGGTGCGCCATCATCTCGAACGCCAGCGTGTGTCTGCCGGTCTTGCCGACGTTGTCGATGTCCTGCATCCGTATGCAGGGCTGGCTGATGCAGAGCGGGTTCGCCGGCGGCGGCGTCTCTCCGCTGGTGACGAGCGGCTGGAAGTCGTATATAGAGGCCTGCGTCAGAAGCACGTCGTCCCTCCACCGCGAGGCGTCGACGGGGTAGGGGTCCACCCGGGTGTGGTCGCGGGACTCGAAGAAAGACAGGAACTCCTCCCTCATCTCCTCGAGGGTGTACTCGTCGTCGAAAGCGGGGTCTCCGATGAAGGTGTACTCCCCGCAGGGGGGTTCCCCGCACACCTCCCTCGACTCGTCGCGGGTCCAGAACCTCCGTTCGCACTCCGGACAGGTCTCCCTCTGGAACCCGTTTTCCTCGAAGAAGTCGAGGTGGTACTCGTCTCCCTCGCTGTCGGTCATGGATGTGTCTTCCTGCCGCCGTCTAAAACGTCTTGCGAATGAGGTCAAGTTCGGGGGAGGGCCGCAGGAGACTTCCGACGCCGGCACGTATTCAGTAGTGACATGACCGACGAACCATCCGGCGAACCACAGATGACCCTTTACCGTCTCCAGGCGTGTCCGTTCTGCGAGCGCGTGGTGCGGAAGCTACAGGAGTACGACCTGTCCTACGAGTCGCGTTTCGTCGAACCCCTGCACAGCCGCCGTGACGTCGTCAAGAGGGTGAGCGGCGCACGTACCGTGCCCGTCCTCGTCGACCACGATACCGGTGCGACGCTGTCGGAGAGCGCCGTCATCGCCGACTACCTCGACAGGACCTACGGGGGTAGCTGATGGACCTCGAGTTCGACGTCGTCGACCTCCCTTCCGCAGAACCCCCGGCGGAGTGCGACCCCGCGCCGGATTTCACGCGGCCGCTCGTCAACGAAGAGTACTGGGAGGACGTGTCGCTGTCCGAGGCCGTGGGCGACGGCCACCTGTTGCTGGTCTTCTACCCGATGGACGGCTCGTTCCCCGCTACCTACATCTGGCAGGAGGTCCGCGACCGCGGCTGGGACGACCTCGACGGGGTCGACGTCGTAGGCGTCACGGCGTCGACGCCTTACAGCCACGAGGAGCTGCTGCGGGAGCTGGAGGTCGACGTCCGGCTGTACAGCGACCCAGCGAACAAGGTGGCGGAGATGTACGGCGTGGAGCACGAGCTCGACGGCATGACCGGTGTGTCGGAGCCCCGACCCGCGGTCTTCCTCCTCGACCCGGACCTGACGATAGAGTACACGTGGGTTGCAGGTGAGTGGCCGGAGTTCCCGCCCTACGACGAACTGGAGGACGAGCTCGAGCGTCTCTGACGGTCAGAGCTGGACCGCGCTCAGGCAGTCGGTTCCGCCGCAGTAAGGGCAGCTGAAGTCCGAGACCTCGATGTCCTTCGGCATCTCGTAGGTGTAGTGCAGCTCGAACATGTCGAGCTCACAGTCGTCGTCCTCGCAGACCACCTCGAGCGTTCTGGGCATGTCCGACAGGACGGGCTCCAGAAGGATAAAGCCAGAGGACGCCGTCGCCAGGGCTCGAACCTGGGACCACCACGTTAACAGCGTGGCGCTCTACCAACTGAGCTACGACGGCTCGATACCACCTAAATTACGCGGGCTTTAGGCTCTTTCCATTCGACGTGAAACCGCACGACACGACACAAACGTAAAGACGGAGGCCGTCGAAGGCAGGCCGATGAGCTACGACCTCGTGGAGAAGTCGATGGAGGACGACACCCTCGAGGAGTTCGACCGCCGCGCGAGGGAGCAGGGCGAGTTCCTCAAGCAGGAGATACGCGCCGACAACCTCGACAACAGCGACTTCACCGTGGGACTCGAGATAGAGCTCTACGGGGTCGACTCCGAGGACAGGCTCGCACGGCTCGACGAGTCGCTGTTCGACGTCGACGACCAGCTGAACAAGGAGCTAGGGCTCCACAACGCCGAGCTCAACAGCCGACCCGACGTCCTCGGAGACAGCGGCCTCCGGAGCCAGGAGGAGCAGATAACCGAAATCCTGGAGGGAGCGAACGAGGCGCTGGACGACGAAGGACAGAGCCTCGTGCTCGACGCTATGTGGACGATACCGCCGGAGGAAGGTAGCTACGACTACCTGTCGTCGACGGAGGCGGTCGAAGACCTCGAAGTCGCGGAGAACATGCGCGAGAACCGACGGTACTACGCCATCGACAGCTACTACGTCGACCTCGTCGACTCCGTCGACATCGACGTGCCGGGCGTCCACCGAAGCTTCCCCACCATCCTGTCGGAGTCGCTCGCAACCTCGATACAGCCCCATCTCCAGGTGCCGGTCGCCGAGGAGATGCCGGCCTACTACAACACCGCGATACGGACGATGGCGCCGATACTTGCGCTCTCCACCAACTCGCCGTTCATGCCACCCGACCTCTACACCGAGGAGATAGACCCCCGGGACACACATCACGAGCTCAGGGTCTGGGTGTTCGAACAGAGCGTCAACGTCGAAGGCGACGAGAAGGTGAAGTTCCCCGAAGACATCGACGCCACCGAGGAAGTCGTAGACCGAGTGCTCGACGACCGCACCTACTCGCCGTTCCTCCGCGAGTGGACCGAGGACGACGAAAAGGTCGGGGAAGAGAGCTACACCGACGGGTTCTGGGAGTTCGAGTTCAAACGCGGCACCTTCTGGCGGTGGCTCCGCACCGTCATCGGCGGCGAACCCATCAGCGAGGACAACGACGAACGCAGCATACGTATCGAGTACCGGCCGCTTCCCACCCAACCGACCGTACGCGACAACGTCTCGTTGCTCGCTTTCACCGCCGGCGCGGTCACCGGACTCGTCTCCGCCGACCATCCGGTGACAGAGGTACCGTGGCAGGAGGCGAGACGGTCTTTCTACGACGTCGTAAGGAACGGCCTCGACGCCGACGTCAGCTGGCGCACCACGGAGGGCGAAGACACCACCGACCTCGACGACATCTACGGGGAGCTGTTCCACCACGCCGAACGAGGACTCCGGGAGCACGGCGTCGCCGAGGACACCGTGGAACGGTATCTCGAACCCCTGAAGGAGCGGTGGAGGCAGCGGACGTCGCCGAGCGAGTGGAAGATTAGGGAGGTCGAGGACGGGATGGAGGACGGCCTGTCGTTCGAGGACGCGGTACACGAGATGCAGCGCGAGTACATCGGACGAAGCGGCGACGGATGCTTCGCCGACTGGCTCCCGACATGAGCCGACAGGAAGAAGTCGTGGAGGAGGTCCTGGACGACCTGACGCCCGACGAAGACGAACGCCGACGGCTCCGGAACGCGTTCGAAGCCGTCCGGAGCCGCGCCCGAGACGCGCTCGACGACCACGGCTTCGACGCCGAAGTCCTGCTCGTCGGAAGCGCAGCCCGCGACACCTGGCTGTCGGGCGACAGGGACATCGACGTGTTCCTCCTGCTTCCCCCGGAGGTCGAACGGAAGGAGTTCGAAGAGGTGGGTCTCGACGTCGGCCGCCAGGTGTTCCCCGACGGCCGGGTGGAGTACGCGGAACACCCGTACGTCCAGGGGGAGGAGGACGGCTACGACGTCGACCTCGTGCCCTGCTACGACCTCGAAGACGCGTCCGAGGTCAGGAGCGCGGTCGACCGGACGCCTTTCCACCAGGAGTACGTCGAGGACAACGCGTTCGAGGGCTTCGGCGACGAGGTCAGGTTGCTCAAGGCGTTCGCACGCGGCGCAGGGGTGTACGGCAGCGACCTCCGGACCCGGGGTTTAGGCGGCTACCTCTGCGAGCTCCTCGTGCTGCACTACGAAGGTTTTCAGGAGGCCGTCGAAGCTGCAGCCGACTGGACGTCTCCGGTAGAGATACAGTTTCAGAGGCCATCGCGCGATCTCGAAGGACCTCTGGTGGTCGTCGACCCCGTCGACTCCGGCAGGAACGTCGCTAGCGTCGTCCACGTCGACTCCCTCGCCAGGTTCGTCGAGGCCGCGCGGGACTGGCTAGACCACTCCAGAGAGGAAGCGTTCTATCCCCGGAAGCCCGACCCCGTCGACGTCGACGAGCTCGAACGGTACCTACGAGACCGGGACACCGGTCTGTACGGCTTCGTCTTCGGGGCGCCGGACGTCGTCGACGACCAGCTGTATCCCCAGCTGAGGAAGACCCTCGCGTCGATGGAGGAGGAGCTCGAACGACGAGGCTTCGACGTCCTCCGGACGTCTGCGTTCGCCGGCG
>CAZXNG010000007.1:0-15175 GCA_964642065.1 uncultured Halobacteriales archaeon | reverse complement strand
GGTCTCCGGAAATCTGGTTCTTCGTCAGCCTCTCCACGCGAGGGCGGCGCCTACGAGGACGAGGGCGGCGGAGCCGGCGACCGCGGGGACCGGAATCTGGGCAGCCGCGACGTCTACGGAGAGGCCTTCGACGTGTACGGCGACGTCGAGCACCCGTCGTTCGAACAGCACGAGGCCGCCCGCCGTCATCGCGCCGCCGACGAACGCGAACACCTGGTCGTCAAGCCTGCTGCCCTGGAACGCTATCAGTCCGACGTTCAGAAGCGACAGTAGCCCGTAGACGAGAGCGAAGTACGCGAGCGTCCGGAGAGCGAACGCCACAGGTCGGCCGCCGAAGGGGTCGGTGACCCGTCCTTCGAGGTAGAGAACCACGACCGAGAGCAACGCCGCGAGCACGACGGTCCATACGAATCGGCGACGGACCTGCATCTCCTGTCCTACCCCGCTCACGCTCTTGTCGTCGGTGAACCTGTGCTCCATAGTCTCAAACCCTGTTGGCTCTCCGGTGTACCGCGGAGTTCAAAGCCGTAACGGTACCGTCGCACGGTAGCCCGAGTTCCTCGTTCGCTTGGAAACTACGTCATGGTATATAGGCCAGCTCCCCGTAACTCGTCTATGACATCGAGGGTTCTCGTGCCGGTGGACGTCTCGGAGCAGTCGAAGGAAGCGCTGAGGTGGGCTCTCCGCGAGTACCCCGACGCCGAGGTCACCGTGGTACACATCGTCGACCCCCGTCTACCGGGACACATGCCCGGGGTGGACGTGGACCTCGACGCCGACGACGACGGTTACGCTACCGAGGTCGCGGAACGGTACCTCGAAGACGTCGTCGCCGACGAAGCCGGAGATAGAGACCTGGATGTCGTGGTCCGTGAGAGATTCTCGGTTCCTCGGGGGATAGTCGAGTACGCGGAGGAAGGTGGTTTCGACCACGTCGTCGTAGGCAGCCACGGACGGAGCGGTGCGAGCCGCGTCCTGCTGGGAAGCGTCGCCGAGAACGTCGTCCGGAGGTCGCCGACTCCGGTCACGGTGGTGCGTTGACCCGGAGCTGAACGCCGAATCACCATAGTCACTCGGCCAGCAGGTTTTCCTCGAACTCGTCCTCGTCCAGCAGCTCTACGTCGTGTTCCTCGGCGTCCTCCATCTTCGTCTCCCCGGGGTCGTCGCCGACGACGACGTAGTCGGTCTCGCCGCTCACGGAAGAAGTCACCCTGGCGCCCTTACGCTCCAGCTTCTCTGTGGCTTCGCTCCGCGTGTATCCGTCGAGCGACCCGGTGAACACCACCTTCACGCCTTCGAGCTCGTCTCCTGTCTCCCTCCGACGGGGTTCGACGCCGAGTTCGAGCAGCTCCCCCACGAGTTCGTCGCCGTCTCCTTCGAAGAACCCGACGACGCTCTCCGCGACCTCCTCTCCGACGTCGTCGACCGTTCGAACTTCCTCTTCCGACGCGTTCCGTAGCTCTTCTAGGGTGAACTCGTCGGCTAGCCGGCGGGCGCGTTCGCCGCCGACGTGGCGGATTCCGAGCGCCGTGAGGAAGCTCGCGAGGTCGACGTCCTTCGACCTCTCTATCTCGTCCAGGAGCTTCTCTGCGGAACGTTCGCCGTATCCCTCCAGCGCCGCGAGTTCGTCTAGTTCGAGTCTGTATAGGTCGGCTACGGAATCCACGAGACCGGTGTCGACGAGCGTGTCCGCGAGCTCTTCGCCTACGCCTTCGACGTCCATCGCGTCTTCGCTGCAGTAGTGCTCCAGCCCTCGCTTCAGCTGGGCGGGACAGCTGACGCCTCCGGAGCAGTAGTGGTGTTCCTCCTCACCGACGACCTCGCTGCCGCAGACCGGGCAGTCGTCGGGCATCTTGAACTCTCCGTCGCCGGCCTCGACGACCTCCTTCACCTGTGGAATGACGTCTCCGGCTCGTTCGATCTCCACGCGTGCGCCTTCTCTCACCCCGAGCTTCCTCACCTGTTTCTCGTTGTGGAGCGACAGCTTGCTGATGGTCACACCTGCGACGTCTACGGGGTCGACGAGCGCCACAGGCGTAAGCTTCCCGGTGCGGCCGACCTGGACGACGATGCGTTCCACCGTCGTCTCACCCGTCTTCGCGGGGAACTTGTAGGCGTACGCCCACCGTGGGTGACGTGCAGTAGTTCCGAGGTCCTCGCGTAGGCCGAAGCTGTCCACCTTCGCGATGACGCCGTCTATCTCGTGGTCGAGCTCTTCGCGTTTCTCGAGCATCTCTTCGCGGTACTCTACGAAGCCGTCGACGTCGGAGAGAACCCGTGCGTGTTCGTCGGTCCTGAACCCCAGTCTGTCGAGGAGGGCGACGGCGTCGTGCTGGCTCTCCAGGTCGGCGGAGGAGTCCATGATGTCGTAGACGTAGATGTCGAGAGGTCTGTCGGCGACGACGTCGGGGTCGAGCTGTCTGATGGTGCCTGCGGCGGCGTTCCGGGGGTTGGCGAACGGTTCGTCGCCGCGCTCCACCCGGCGTTCGTTGAGGTCCTGGAAGCCGCTCCTCGGTATGTAGACCTCCCCCCTCAACACTAGACGGTCGGGTGCGTCGTCGACGACGAGCGGCAGACTGGATATCGTGCGAGCGTTCTCCGTGACCTCGTCACCTTCGACCCCGTCTCCCCGCGTCACGGCGCGGTCGAGCTCTCCGTCGAGGTAGACGAGCTCCAAGCTGAAGCCGTCGAACTTCTGCTCGACGTGGAGGTCGACGTCTCCTACGCGTTCTCGCACCCTCTCGCCCCACCGGCGGACGTCCTCCTCCTCCTCGCTGCTGTCGAGCGACAGCATCTCGACCTCGTGCTCCCGGGTCTCGAGCTCCTCGACGGGTCGACCGCCGACGCGTCGCGTGGGCGAGTTCGGGTCCTCGAGGTCGAACTCGTCCTCGAGCCGCTGGACGACATCGAAGAGTTCGTCGTACGCCGCGTCGGATATCACGGGGTCGTTCTCGACGTAGTACCTGTAGTCGTGGTAACGGACAGCCTCCCGAAGGAGCTCGATCTCGGACTCCGCTTCGTCGGAGGACAGGGAGGTGGGGTCGGGGAGGTCGTGCTCCTCTGGTTCGACGTAAGGGTTGTCGTCGGGGCGGTCCATCCTTGCTCCTCCCGAAGGACGGGATGCGTGAGTGTAAAGCCCCACGCATCCGTCTCGTCCCCCTCGCCGCGGAGCTGTCTCGGCGACGTAGTCCGACCTTCAGCCGAACCTGTACAGACGTCCGTCGGTGGCTGTCACGTATACGTTGCCTGTGACTGCGGGCGAGCTTCTGACGTAGTCGTCGGTGTCGTAGCTCCAGAACTGCTCTCCGTCTTCGGGGTCGACGGCGTGGACCGTCCCGGAGTTATCTCCGAAGTAGAGGGCGTCCGCACCAAGCGAAGGAGAGCTCCGGATACGCGTCCCTGCGTCGTACCTCCAGAGCCTTTCGCCGGAGTCCTGGTCGAAGGCGTACAGGCCGCCGTCGTCGCTTCCGACGTAGACCCTGTCACCGTCGACGGCGGGAGAGGTGCGTACCGCTCCCTCCGTCCGCGCCCGCCACATCCTCTCCACGGAGTCGGCGCCCGCCACAGTCTGGAACCTCACGGCGTACAGCTGGTGGTCCTCGGACCCGAAGAAAACCTCGTCCCATCCATCGCGCCTCACCACGGCGGGAGACGACCGTACGCTGTCGCCTACGGACTGCGTCGAATGTATCTCCGCGGTCTCCGCGTTTATCTTGTAGACCACCGCTCCCCTCGTGGTCACGTACACGAAGTCTCCGTGTACCGCGGGCGCGGTCACGACGTCTTCGTTCACCTCGACCCGCCAGCGCTCCGCTCCGTCGCGGACGTCGACGCAGTGGACGCGTCCTTCCGAGCTGCCGAAGTACAAGTTAGGTCTGATGGCGTCCAGTGTGGGTCCTTCGGATATCTCGGGGTCGTGGTCGAAGGTATCCGCCGACAGGTACCTCCACTGTTCGTCGCCGGTCTCCGCGTCCAAGCCGTAGACGAAGCCGGCGTCGTCGGCGTAGTACACGGCTCCTTCGTCCACCGCAGGTGACGAACCCACCCTGGCTTCCGCCTCGTGTCTCCAGACTACCTCGTCGCCTTCGACGCAGTACAGGATGCCGTCGACGTCCCCGAAGTACACTCGACCGTCGACGACGGCCGGAGAGGAGACGGACGCAGAGCCCAGATCCATCGACCCGGGTTCGTCGAGCTCGACGGGTGACTCGACGTCGAGGTAGCCTGTGTTGAGCTCGTCGTAGGAGAACGACGTCCAGCTCCCGCCTTCGCCGACGGAACCGGACTGTTCCCCGTCATCCTGCTCCTCTTCGTCGGCATCTTCCCCGTTGACGTCTTCACCGTCCCCTTCCCCGTTGTCGCCGGTATCTCCTTCCTGACCGGGTGAACCGTCCGCGCCGCCGGTGGACCCGTCCTCCGTCTCCTCCGTGGGACCGTGTAGGCATCCCGTCATCCCCAGGAAGGCCGATACACCGACGAACCTCCTTCTCGACATCCTCATGAGGTTCACGTCAAGTCTCCAGAGACAAGTACTTTCAGGTGACGTTTCTGAACAGGGTTGCGCTGCTCGAACTGCGGGCGCACGTATATAACGCAAGAAACAACGGGTCTATTCCGCGTCTACTCCGTCACCTGAGGCGGATCGCTGCGGCACAGACGAGCGCGGCCAGCGCCACGACGGCGGTGAACCCCGGCATCTGCTGGCCCTCGCCGTCTCCCGTGGCCTGTACCACGTCTTCTCCCGACGAGTTACCCGAGGTGTTCGCGTCCAGTTCAGTCACGTTCGACCCCGCTCTGGCGATTCCCGTGTCTGCTCCGGAGAGGTTCCCGTACTGTTCTCCGATCACCTCGATTCCCGAGAGTCCGGACGAGACCACGTCGACGGTCACCGTCTCGTCGCCTATGCTGACGTCGTACTCGCCGGGCTCGTACTCTCCGGCTTCGAAGGTGTACCAGAACTCCCAGCTGTAGGTCTCGCCCCCGTTCAGGTTGAAGCTCTTGTTCTCGCCGACCGTCTCTCCGTCGACCAGCATCTCGGCGGTATGGCTACCGCGTGCGTCACCTCTGTTCTCGGCTTCGAACACGGCGGAGACGCGGTCACCTAGCGATATCTCCTGGGGGCTTACCTCGACGTCAGTTATCTGAATGTCAGACTCTGGTCTGGGGTGTGGATACACCTCCAGCCTCTGTTCGGTTCCGTCGTCGGTGGTGAAGTCCGTTGGTACTCCGTCCGCGCTCTCTATCCTGAAGGGGAGTATACGCAGGTTGGCGTACCGAAGCTCCTTCTTGACGGTCACGTGTAGCTTGTAGAGGGTGCTTCCGGAGAACCCGTCACCCTCGTAGTCCTCGTCTAGCTCCCCTCCCACGATCAACGCCGTCTGCGAGTCGCGGTTTTCTCTCGATATGTCGAGGTCCAAGTCGCTGGTGGCCGGTACGACGGTGAGGTTGACGTAATCGTGAGGGTACCATATCTCCGTCTGGAACATCGTTATGTCGCGGTCGTGCTCGATGTTGAAGTCGAACCTCCTGTCCTCGTAGACCACGGGGGGTCTGTCCTCTTCGTCGTAGTCCTTGGGAACGGCGGGTTCCATAGTGAAGTCCTGTGCCGCGACGGGCCCCACCAAAACGGTGAGTGTGGTGAGCGCGAGACAGGTCAGAACCAGAGCTCTCGTTCTCATCGATTACAGATACGGCTGCGGGGTTAAATCAGTAACTATCTCAGGGCTTTCGTCGGAAGGTCTCCTCGACGTAGATGGCGGGCAGAGGTTCCGGCGTAAGCTATATCCTCCGCTCCCGCCAACCTCAGTCCGATGAACGTAGAGGTCGTGGAGTCGACGTCCGACCCCGAGGAGGTGATCTGCCGCGCCGCGAGGAACGACTACAGCGAGCAAGCGGTGGGAGACAGAGAGTTCGAATCCGTGATGGAGGGCGTCGACGGAGACTCCATCGAGGAGAAGCAGAGGACCCTCATCCGACACCTCGTCGAACACGGCCACTACGGACCCTTCGAGCACCCGCAGATAACGTTCTCCATCGAAGGTGTGTCGCGGTCGCTGATGGCTCAGCTGACGCGTCACAGGCACGCGTCGTTCGACGTCCAGTCGATGCGTTACGTCGCATTCGAGGACTACGACCCCGAGGACGTCGAGGAGATGGTGGTGATGCCTCCGTCCGTCGACGACGCCGACTGGGTGGGTAGGAACCAGAAGACCGACGCGGTCGACGAGGAGACCGCGGAGGAGCGCCGCGAGCTTTTCGTGGACTCCGTCAGGGACAGCCTGGAGACCTACGCGAAGCTGGTGGACCGCGGGCTTCCGCCCGAGGACGCCCGCTTCGTCCTCCCCATCGGCACCCGGACGAACATCGTGATGTCGGTGAACGCCCGCACCCTGATGCACATCGCCGACATGCGCGCCGCCGCCGACGCCCAGTGGGAGATCCGTGAGATGACTCAGGAGCTACTCGACCTCGCGGAGGACTGGTGTCCCATCACCTTCGAGATCTACCGCGAGGAGATGCTCAACAGGAAGAACAGGCTGGCGCCCTGAACCGCTCCTCCCTGTCCTACGGCCTGTACCGGGGCTCTACGACCTGCTATCTGGGTCTCCGTACCTCTCGGTACTCGGCGTCTCGGGCGGGATGCTCGGGTCCTACGTCGCGTCCGTAGGGGTCGGGTTCCTTCCTCCTCGGCGGTTCTCCGTTGCCGCTCTCCATGGGGTAGGAGGGTTCGGACTCCTCCATCACCAGGGCCTCGTCTTCGGCCTCTCCACCTGTCTCGTCGGCTTCCTCGGTCTCCTCGTCGGGTTCGTCCCACTGTTCGATACGGTGGCGGGTGGCGACGTACTTGGGTCCGAGTACGTTGCCGCCCTCGCGGAACGACCTCTTGACCAGGAGGAAGCTCAGGCCTCCGGCGACGAACATCGTCCACCAGAAGGGGGCGGACGCGGTGTACAGCACGCTGCCGCTTATGAGCATAGCAGCGCCGAACAGGCCGAGAGCCGTCCTCTTGCTCTCCTCCTTCGACTTCTTGTCCATGTGGTTCTTCAGGTCCTGGGTGTCCATCTGGCCGTTCGATGACTCCTGGACGTCGAACTCTATCTCCCGCGAACTGCCGTTCGTGGGCGCGCCCGCGAGGTCGACGTCGCCGAACGGCAGCATCGCGATGATGGACGGGTGTCGGCCGAGGAACTCCAGTATCGGACGGTCGGCCTCGAAGAACGACGTCCGTCCTAGCTGTTCGTCGACGGTGCGGAGGACGTCGGGTACGAAGCCGTCGCCGACGACCTGAGCCTCCACCTCCTCCAGCTCGACGATGCCCTGTCCTATGAAGAACTGGTAGAGCTTCTCGCTGAAGTCGTAGTCCGGAGCCATCCGCGCACACAGTCCTTCGAGACCGAAAGTGGTGCGCATCCCGAGCACTATCTCCTGCGGGAACTTCAGCGGGTAGTCGTACAGCGTCTGGTCGACCTTGTTCTCTATCTCCTTGATGGCGCTGTCGTCGATGGACTGTCCGCTGATGTCCATTATCATTATCTGCGACACGTGCCGCAGGGTGTCGCGGTCCATCGAGGGGTCGACCGCACCCATCTCGTGGAGGGCGTCGATGACCTGGTCGGGGTCGTGGAGTCCGACGCCGACGAACATGTCGGTAAAGGTCTCCCTCGTCTGCGGGTCGGGGCGCTGCGACAGGCCGTAGTCGTAGATGACGACCTGACCTTCGTCGTTGACGGCGAGGTTGCCCTGATGGGGGTCGGCCTGGAAGACGTCGTATACGAACGCCATATGCAGGTAGGCTTCGGCTATGGCGTCGACGACGTCGTCGAGGTCGTGGCCGTCTTCCCTTAGCTCCTCGTCGTACTTCACCTTCGTGCCTTCCTCGTACGCCATCGTCAGCACCTTCTCCGAGGTGTACTCGGGGTAGACGTAGGGGACGACGATGCGGTCGTCCAGTCCGTCGCGTTCGAAGTTCTCCCGCAGCTCCGTCATGATGTTGGCTTCGCGGCTGAAGTCTATCTCCTCGCGGAGCGTCTTCTTGAGCTCGTCGGTGATGCCTTTCGCGCTCTCCGCGTGGCTGTTCTGACCCATCATCTTGAGAGCCATCCTGCCGAGGGGTGCGAAGATCGACATCGCCGTCAGGTCGGCCTCGATGCGCTGCTCCAGGCCCGGCCGTCGTATCTTCACGGCGACGGGTTCGCCGCGTATGCTCGCCCGATGCACCTGGGCTATCGAGGCTCCGCTGATGGCGTCGCGTTCGAAGTAGTCGAAGACGAGGTCGGGGTCGCCTATCGCCTCCTCCAGGATAGGCTCGATGTCCTCGTACGGCGCCGCCGGCACCTCGTCCTGAAGCCTCTCGAGCGCACGTACGTACGTCGGGGGCACGAGGTCGGGGCGCGTCGTCAGGAACTGGGCGAGCTTGATGTACGTGGTCCCCAGTCTCTCGAAGGCATCCGCCAGGTCCTCGGCACGCTGCATCCTCTGCTCGGGAGATAGATCACGGGGTCCGCCGAGCAAGACGAACCGTCTCCGGTCCCTTATCTGGGTGAAGATGAGGGGGGTGAGCACCCAGCTGGCCCTGAGGAACCGGATCAGAGTTCTGATCCTCTGCATGTAACTGCCTATCAAACCGCAAGGACATAAGGTTAGTTATAGGAGATGGCTGCACCATCCCGCGGTCTCCTTGAATAGCCCCTCATGCGGGACGCAGGAGGCCGTGTCCTGACCGGCTTTCCTCTCCGCCCCTGCCCGGTGAATCCGCGCCGGCGACAGCTTTACACCGGATACCGTGCGCGTGACCCAGCACGGCCCGGGTCTCCCGGAGACCTGCATCACCTGCCCGCTGTTCGAGTTCTTCAGCAGGAGCTGCGGCCACGGAGACCGTCAGACCATACTCGACGTCGTCTCCGAGGACGGCAGATGCCCATACTACGACGAGATAAGGAAGGAGGCGATGCAGGAGCTGGAGGTCGAGATGTCGGGGGGCCTGGAGAGTACCTAGCTCGAGCTCGAGGGTCGAGAGGAGCGAGGAGCGAGGACCTAGAGCGTACGTAGCTCGAGGTCGTCGTTGACGAGCTCGTCTTCGTCGAAGTCCTCGTCTCCGTGGTCGTGGTCGTGCTCGTGAGGCATCTCCTGCTGGTCGAGCATCGTACCTGCTTCGAGCGTCATGTCCTGGCTGACGAGGTAGCGGTTGATGTCGCCGACGCGTTTCGCGACGACCGGAGCGAGCTGACGGAACTTGTCTCCGACGGGGGAGTCGTCGACGTGGACCGCGGCCTCGTCGCTCTGGTTGATCTCGGGGTCCATAGGAATCTCCGCCAGAAGCGGCACGCCGCTGTCCTCCGCCACCTCCCATCCTCCGCCTTCGCCGAACATGTCGTGGGTGTCCCCGCACGACGGACACGCGTACTCCGACATGTTCTCGACGATGCCGAGTATGGGCGTCATGTGCTCGCGGAACATCCCGAGGCTCTTCCGGGCGTCGACGACGCTCATCTCCTGAGCCGTCGTCACGATGACGCTGCCGGTCACGGGCACCTTCTGCACCAGCGACAGCACCGAGTCACCCGTGCCGGGCGGCAGGTCGACGATTAGGTAGTCGAGTTCGCCCCACCGGACGCTGTTTATGAACTCGTCGACGAACTTGTCCACCATGGGGCCGCGGAGCACCGCGGGGTCGTCGTCCTGCGGTATCAGCAGCCCCATGCTCATCACCTTGAGGCCGCTCTCGGTCTTCGCCGGCAGGAAGTCGCCGTGGTCGAGGACGTCGGGCTGCTCGTCCAGCTCCAGCGACGTCGGAACGTTGGGGCCGTAGATGTCGCAGTCCATCAGCCCGACGTCGGCGCCCATCTCCTGCAACCCCGCGGCCACGTTGGTGGCGACGGTGGTCTTGCCGACGCCGCCCTTCCCGGACGCGACGGCAACGACGTTCCTGACGTTAGGCAGGGGATCGTTCTCCTTGATGTCCGTGCGCCCGGTCAGACGAGGTTCCAGACCCTCTTCCGCGACTATCTCCGCTATCTCCTCACCCATCTCGGTCTCCTCGGGCGAGTAAGGAGCGTTGAACGCGAGGTCGACGTACGCGACGCCTTCCTCTACCTCGACGTCCTGGACGAGACCCATCTCCACGATGTCGTCCTCGAACGTCGGGTCCTCGACCTCGCTCAGCCGGTCGAGGAGCTGTTCTTCGTCCATCTCAGTGGATCACCACGGTGTCTACCACGGGAACACCAGCCATATCAGCATCGACAGGACGAACAGGCCGCCCCAGAGCGCCGTTGCGATGCCGACCATGTAGGCGAGACCGAGCGCCGTGAGCTTGTGGTCGCGGGGTTCGCCGAACACCCACCCCATGATCATCACGTACAGCGGGGTCAGGACGACGCCGAATATCAGCGCCGTTCCGGGTTCCACCATCAGTCGCTCACCTCCTCACCTTCGTCGAAGGGACCGCCTTCGAGCGACTCCAGCTCTACGATGGGCAGTATCTTCGATATCATCATGAAGAACAGCACCACCATGGCACCGGTTCCCAGTATCGCCGACATCTCGATCCAGCTGGGGAAGTAGGCTCCGGGCACGCTCTCGTACAGACGTGTGGCGGGGTGGAGGAGACCCTCGACGGTGAACAGGGTCTTCTCGAACAGGACGCCGACGATTATCACGAAGCCGGCGACCGCGGTTCCCCGCATGCTGTAGTCGATGATGCCGAAGTGCTGGGCTGCGACGTAGGCGAGCGGGAGTATCAGGAAGCCCATCGCCACGAAGTACAGCGGCGTGTGCAACGTCGCCTCTACCACTCCGCCGTAGTCGAGCGGGGCAGAGTGAAGACCTGTGATAAGGCGGTGTAGCTGCAGCCAGATGAAGATGAGCGAGAACAGACCCATCCACCATCCGAGGCCGTAGATGACCTCCTCCTGGATGACGTTGTCCCAGTCGTAGACGCGGCGGAAGATGTACGCCGTCAGCACGATGCCGCCCATCGCGCTGGTGAGCGCCGCCGACAGGAACTGAGGGCCCGTGAGGCCGCCGAACCAGCCGGGCTGGCTGGCGAGCAGTGCGAACAGCCACGGGATGACCCCTCCATGGAGCAGCAGAGGCGCGAGCACTATGATGGCGAGAGCCAGCCACCAGGCCATCCGGTCGACGACGGGGTTCTCGTCCTCGGTGTAGCCGACCGTCAGCAGGGCGTACACCTGGTTCAGACCCGGAAGGTCGGGCAGCAGGTCGTTCGCCTTCAGGTAGACGATGTCGCGGCGCATCGTCAGCGCGAGGTATGTCGCCGTCAGGACGAAGTACATCGTGATGACGGTCATGTCCCACGCGAGCGGCGACGTGTGTACGGTGTTCGTGTAGTTCAGCAGCACGCTCCAGACGACCCTGTCGGGGCGTCCGAGGTGGACGACGATCATCATGCCGGCCATGCCGAGCGCTGATATCGTGGTGAGCTCGGCGATGCGTGCGACGGGTTCGTACTTCTCGAGCTTCAGCAGACGTACGGCAGCGCTGACGAGGATTCCGCCGTGTGCGATGCCGACCCACCAGATGAAGGCGCCGATGTAGACGCCCCACGGTACGCCGCCTCCGCTGCCCCAGTCGCTGAGTCCCGTGACCTCGAGCCCGTGCCAGAGCTGGAGCGACCAGCCGACGAAGAACAGGCCGGCGAGCCCCGTCATTATCAGCGCGAGCACGTGGTACTTCTTGGTCGGTCTTCGGACGGGTTTCACGAGGTCCTCGGGCGTCGCGTCGGGCAGAGTCATCTAGTGACCCCCCTCCTCTGCCGGGCCTTCGAAGTTAGGCCTCCTGCGCTGGAGGTTCATGCCGTCGTAGCTCTGCATCCTCGCGGTAGAGGGTTCGTCGTCCCACCACTCGGCCTTCTCGCTGGGTTCGTTGCCGATGTAGATGACGTTGGGACTGGTTCCCCTGTCCTCCTTGAACCTCCAGGTGCTGACGCGTTCGCGGTCGTCGTACTCCTCGGCGGCGTCGCCGCGCTCCTCGACCTCCTCGCGGAGGTACTGACGTGGGTCGCTCTCGGGGTCGGTCAGCTCTCCGAACCGGATGGCGTCCTGCGGACAGCTCTCCTCGCACGCAGTCGTGTCCTCGAGCTCGGGGTCGCCGCTGTCCTGTCGGTGGACGCAGAACGTGCACTTCGTCATCACGCCCTTCTCGGGGGGCGGGCCGGCGACGGTGCGGCCACGCTTGTCCTGCTTGTCCCACTCCTGGTTGCTGAGTCCGGCTTCCCAGGTGTTGCCCTGGACGTCCTCGGGGTCCCACCTGTCGCCGTAGCCTGGTTCACCCCACTGGAAGTAGTTGACTCCGTAGGGGCAGCCGACCATGCAGTACCGGCATCCAATGCAGATGTCGTAGTCGGTGAGGACGATGCCGTCGCTCTGTCTCTTGTGTCGTGCGCGCACCGGACAGACGTCGCGGCACGGCGGGTCGCTGCAGTGCTGGCAGGGGCGGACGAGGAAGTTGGCTTCGTCCTGCTCGGGGTCGTCGTACTGGAAGACGAACTGCCAGAGCGCACCCGTCGGGCTCTTGTTCTCGCGTTCGCAGGCGTCGACGCAGACGAGGTCGCCTACGCAGGCCTCGGTGTCGATCACCATGCCCATCTGGCTGTCGGGGTCGGTGACCTTTACCGGCTGCTGTGCGGAGGCGACACCTCCTCCGTCCTCGCCCCAGAGTCCGCCGGGGTTGCGGTCCGCCAGCGTCGCGACGGAGATGGCGCCGGTCGCTATCGCCGTGGACTTCAGCAGGCTCCTGCGGCTGACGTCCTCTTTGACCGCCTCCGGCACCCCGTCGGCTATCCACTCGTCGGGTATCTCCGCCTCGGTGTCCTCGTCGACGTGTTCGGACTCCGTCAGCTCGGTCTCCTCGTAGTCGTTGCTGGAGCGGTCGATGGCGGCCTTGACCTCGTCGGGTCGCGGGTCGCGGTCGGGTCCGCCCTCGATGGTGGGTCGGGCGTCCATCCCGAACTCCTCGACTATCTGTTCGTGGTACTTCTCGTTGAACTCCTCCTGCGTCATCTCCCCGTTCGCCATCTTCTCGGCGTCGCGCGCCATGTCGACCCCGAGGTCGGTGTCGAACGGGACGTCTTCGAGGGTCTCTCGAGCGACCTCCTCCCATTCTTCGTCGAAGTCTACCTTGTCTATGTCTCTCATTCTGTGTTACCTCCTTCCCGCCGTCTACGGCGGTCTGTCTCGGTCTGAGCGGCCCAGGCGGGAGACGTGCGTCCGCCTTCCGCCTGCCCTTCGGGCCTCGCTCGGATAGAAACTCTGGGCATCCTGTTGGCTGACCTCGCGGGAAAATTGCTCACACCGATAAATAAATACGACGTTTCTCTCGTGACGCCGGCCGACGAAGCCCCGTTATCGGGGCTCCGCGTCTATATCGCGCAGCCTACGTCGCGGTACGGCCAGTGCGTCATCACGTAGACGCCGAGGATTATGCCGGTGGCGGCGACGAACGAGTGCGCGCTGAGGGAGGCGAGACCGCTGTAGATGTTGCCGATGTTGCATCCCGGCGCTATCCTGCTGCCGAATCCCATCAGAAGGCCGCCGACGACCGCGTTCGGCAGCCTCCGGCGACGGGGCACGCGGAGCCGGAAGTCTCCGCTCCAGTACGCGGCCGCGAACGCTCCCACGATGACGAACGCTATCATCACCATGTCGCTGGTGACTCCGACGCCCTCGCCCGCGAACATCACGCTGCCCCAGTACTCGTAGCCTTCGGCGTCGAAGCCCGCGGTCTGCAGCAGGTAGCCGGTCCACCGGGTCTCGGGGCCGGTGACCCCCACGATGCTGTGGAAGACGAACCAGACGAGGGCGACTACGGTGATGCCGAGCGCCGCGGTACGGGGGTCCCACGGCCGCTTGCTCGCCTCCAGCCAGTCGTCTATCTCTCGAAAGCCCGCGAGGTAGCTACGGGTGCCGGCGTAGGCCTCGCAGAGCCCGCGGCCGAGGGAGCCCGTGGTCATCCGTACGCTGGCGGCGTCGGCGGCGCGGTCCTCGCCGGCGACTTCCTCCGTGTCGCGGCCGACGGCGGCTGCGTACAGCACGACCACGATTGCTGTGACTCCGAGCGCGACGACGGGCGCCGGCAGCGGCGCTGTCTCGAAGAAGGTGAATCCCTCGCCGAAGGTCAGCGGCTCGAAGTACACCGACCGGAGGGTCGGGAACAGCAGGGTGAAGACGACGTAGCCGACGCCCATGCTGGCGAGCACCAGCCAGAAGTGCAAATAGCCCTGTCCTGCGCGGTACAGGGTTCCGCTGGCGCAGCCTCCCGCGTAGGTCATCCCGACGCCGAAGACGAAGCCTCCTATCAGACCCGTCAGCCCCCAGCCCGGCGTCCAGAAGCCCTGATAGTAGCCGAGGTGGTAGGCGACGCTCCAGAACACCATGGTCGCGACCGTCGCGACCACCACGCCCTTCGTCACCCGGTCGTCCTTGAACGCGAACAGGTCGCGGAAGGCGTGGACGAAACAGAACCGTCCCTTCTGGAACAGCGCTCCGAGTGCGATGCCTACGCCGGCCGCGAGCAGTACCTCCGACATCAGATGGGTTTTAGGAGGGAAGGGGGTTTATACGTGGCTTTGCCGGCAAATACGCGTGACAGAGTGCGAACCAGTTCGGCTAATTTTTAAACAGATATATCCTGTACAGGCCGTCTCCGCTCCTCCAGACCTTCGCCTCCGCCTGGTCATCGACCGCCTGCGGCACGTTCTCGGTGCTCGGCACGTGGTCGGTCTCCTGCACCAGTAGGCCGCCGCTCTCCAGTTCGTCGAGCGCCTTCTTCGCCTCCAGCTGTGGATACGGACACATCTCCCCCTTCATGTCCTGCGTCTCGTCCGCCTCCTCGTAGAGCTTCTCCGCGTCCTCGTCGTCGAGCTCGGCCGGCATCTCGACCACCTCCTCCCACTTCTCGTGGCTCATGGTACGAGGTTGAACGCGACGACGTATACGGTTTTCCGCTAACCAGTTCGCCCCCTCCCCTCAAACGTCTCTTTTTCCTCCCGACGTCACCGTCGAGCCGGGTGCAGCGGCCGAACGTAACCAAGTGGTGCAGAGGACGGGTCCACCGCGACGTCTTTTAAGTCGCTCGGCCGAACCGGTTCGGCCGTCGTTATACGTCCCCGAACAACAGGTTCGGTTCATATAACCCCAAGGGACGTAGGTGTAGATGG
>CAZXNG010000006.1:0-16853 GCA_964642065.1 uncultured Halobacteriales archaeon | reverse complement strand
TGGCTATAGACGTCCTTCAGGGTGAAGTCGCCGCTCAACAGGTCCTCCGGGTCGAGCTCCTCCTCGACGTCGGTCTCCTCCATCGCCTCCTCGACGCGTTCCGCGAGCGCCTTGAGGTCCCCCATGCCGAGCAACCGGGAGATGAAGCCGTCGGCGTCGAACCGTTCGATGTCCTCGACGTCCTCGCCGACGCCGATGAACGCGATAGACGAGTTCGTCTGGTGTACAGCCGTCAGGGCGCCCCCGCCTTTCGCGGTGCCGTCGAGCTTGGTGACGACGACTCCGTCAACGCCCACCGCTTCGTCGAAGGCCTCCGCCTGTTCTCGGGCTCCCTGTCCGATGGAGGCGTCGAGCACCAGGAGGTTGAGGTCGGGGTCGACCACCTGCTCTATCGACTCTATCTCGTCGATAAGGTCGTCTTCAAGCGCGTGACGGCCAGCAGTGTCTACTATCTTGACGTCGCAGTCGCCGAGCTCGTCGAGGCCCTCCCGCGCTATCTCGACCGGGTCTTCGGCGTCGGGGTCGCCGTAGAAAGGTACCTCGGCGCGCTCCGCCATCTGCTTGCTCTGCTCGAAGGCGCCGGGTCGGAACGTGTCGGTCTGGACGACGCCTGCGCGCAGGCCTTTCCGGCTGAACCACCGGGCTATCTTCGCGCTGCTGGTGGTCTTGCCGCTGCCCTGCAGACCCGAGAGGAGTATGGTCTGTTCGTCGAGCCCGAACTCGGCGTCGTCGCCGACGATCTCCACCATCTCCTCGTAGACGATGTGGAGAACGTGCTCGCGGGCGCTGGTGCCTGCGGGTGGTTCCTCGCTCAGCGAGCGGTCGCGGATGCTCTCGCTGAGCTCCATGACGAGGTCGACGTCGACGTCTGCCTGCAGGAGCGCGCGCTGGATGTCCTTGACGACCTCCTCGACCGCGTCCTCGTCGACCCTGCTGCTGCCGGCCAGCTTCTCCAGTGCGTCCTGTAGAGAAGAGCCGAGTCCGTCTAGTACCATCGTGTGTCCTCAGGTGAGAGGTACGCCCTCAAGATGCTTGCGGTGGTGGTCGGGGGGCTCGTGGCGGTTCATCCCGACCGGTTGCCAAGGAAATATATACCGATGGTTCCGGACCTAGGACGATGGAGGATCTCTCGGAGTTCCAGAGCAACGTGCTCGCCGTGGTTGCGGGGGAGCCGGTCTACGGGCTGGGGGTGAAGCGGGAGCTAGAGCTCCTCTACGGCGAGGAGATCAACCACAGCAGGCTGTACCCGAACCTCGACACACTCGTGGAGATGGGTCTCGTGGAGAAGGAGGCGCGCGACGACAGGACGAACGAGTACTCGCTGACGGAGGAGGGCAGAAGCGAGCTGAAGAGAGACATCAGATGGAAGATAGAGGGATACGTCGACGGCGATGAGGAGCGGGCGCAAGAGGTCGTCGAGATGGTCGAAGATTTGCTCTAGCCTCCTTTCGCCCCGTCAAGTCATAGGTGGAGTCGGAGCGAGAAAGGAATCGGTCTCGCGCGGGACCGGTAGGTCTGCGGTCGGGGTTCAGCCTTCGATGGGTATCTCGGTGGCGTCGCCGTCCTCGCCCTCTCCGTTCACGAGGCGCAGGGGCGACCACCGGCTGTCGCGGAGTCGCTGTCGGTTCTCGTCGATGGTCTCGCGTCCCTCTTCGACGAGGTCGTTGACGGTCTCGGTGATGCGGTCGGAGACGACGCGCACCAGCTCGGTAGGTGCGACGGCGGTGTACTCGCCGGCGGACTCCTCTACGACTCCGTCCTCCTCGAGCGCTTCGAGGACCTTCTCGGCCTTCTCGGGGTAGAGGCCTGTCTGCTCCGCGACGTCCTCGGCGTCGCCGCCGCCCAGGCTTCTGAGGGCGACGTAGACGTCGGCTCGCGCGGAGGTGTCGAGGACCTGGCTGCCCACCTCGACCACGTTGTCGTCCACGGTCTCCAGGGCGTCGTCTACTGCGTCCTCGAGGTTCTCGCGGGCGTCCTCGGTGGCTTCCTCCACGCGTTCGGTGGCTTCCTCGACCCTGTTCTCTACGTCTTCGATGCGCTGTTCGACCTCGCGCTCGACTTCTTCGACTCTTTCTTCGACCTCCTCCTCTACCTCTTCGAGTCTGTCTTCCACGCTGCGGTCTTCGTCGTCGGTCTGGGTCTTCTGTGTCTGGCTCATGTTCTGTCTCACCTATTGTGTTGTTCGCAAGGGGACATAATCCGTCTAACTATAAAAAGCTTCGGTTTCGTTCGCGCTGAACGGGGGCGTCTGACGCGGATATATAAAGGACGTCCACCAAAGACGTACCATGCGTAGACGACAGCTCCTCGCCGCGGCCGCCGCCGCAGCCGCAGCCACGACCGGCTGCATCCACAGGACCAGCTACGCCCCCGAGGACGTGAGAGCCGGTGCCGAGAGCCGGGATTACGGGACCCTGCGTAGCGGCGAAGCTAACCAGGGCGACTACCTCCACTTCGCCGAGGCGAAGGTTCAGGAGGTCTTCGAGACCGCGGAACGCGCCTCGATAGACACGCGATACGACGAACAGGAGGAGGAGTGGACCGACGAGGTCTGGGCGGCGTGGGACGAACCCGACGCGCTCTCGAGCGACGACGAGATAGAGTTCTGGGCGGTCTACGAGGGAGTGTACACCCACGACTCCGAGCAGAACGGCCGCGAGGTTCCCGACGTCACCATGGTCGACTTCGAGCACCTGGACTAGAAGCGAGCTGACATCGGACCGCCAGGGTTTAGACGCGCTTTTCACACCCCCCGTACAAGACGGCTTCATGCTCTCCAGAGAGCTCGCCGAGTACGCAGCGGAGCTGAGCTACAACGACCTCGACGACGAAACCGTAGAGACCACGAAAGCCCGACTCGTAGACAGCGTTGCGACGGCGTACGCGGGACGCGACGAGGAACCCGTCGAAGGCCTGCTGGACTACTGCACCCGGAAGAGCGGGGAACGCGAGAGCCGGGTCCTCGCCGACAGCCGTACCGCCTCCGCCGAACACTCGGCCTTCGCCAACGGCGGACTCATCCGGTACCTCGACTGGAACGATACCTACCTCTCGCTCGAACCCGCACACCCCAGCGACAACTTCGGAGCCGTGCTCGCCGCCGCCGACGCCTACGACGCCTCGGGGGAGGAGCTGCTCACCGCAGCCGTGCTCGCGTACGAGATCCAGTGCCGGATGTGTGACGCCGCGTCGCTCAGGAAGAACGGCTGGGACCACGTCAACTACGGCCTCGTCAGCGCAACTCTCGCCGTCGGCAAGCTCATGGGCCTCACCGAGGACGAGCTGGTGCATGCCCAGAACCTCGCGATAAACCCTCACGCAGCGATGCGGCAGGCGCGCGCCGGCGAGCTCAGCGAGTGGAAGGGTTTCGCGTTCGCGAACGTCGACCGGAACGCGGTCGTAGCCTGCGAGCTCGCCGCCGAAGGTCTCCACGGACCCAGCCCCATCTTCGAGGGTAAGTTCGGGTTCTTCAACCAGCTGACGGGCGAGTTCGAGCTCGACGTCGACGGCTTCGGCGGCCGCGGCGGAGAGTTCAAGATAAACGAGACCTACATCAAGTTCTACCCCGTCGAGTACCACGCGCAGGCCGCCGTCAACATCGTGCTCGACGAGGTCGCCGGCGAGATAGACCCAGACGACGTCGAAGCCATCGAGAACGAGACCTACGAGGCGGCGGTCAGCATCATCAGCGAGGAGCCGCAGAAGTGGGACCCCGAGACACGGGAGACCGCCGACCACTCGATGCCGTACTGCATCGCCCGCGCCTGGATAGACGAGGAGATGACGCTCGACCAGTTCAGCAAGGACAAGATAGAGGGCGAAGACGTCCGCGAGCTGATGGAGAAGATGTCTATCGAGGAGAACGAGGGCTACACCGAGAGGTACGGCGAGTCGTTCCCCCACAAGCTGACCGTGGAGACGGTGGACGGCGAGACGGTGACGCACGAGGTCGAGTACCCGAAGGGCCACCCCGGCAACCCGCTCACGGACGAGGAGCTCGAGGAGAAGCTACGGACCTGCGCCGACGACAGGCTCGACGACGCGGAGATACAGGAGTTCCTCGACGTCGTCGACTGCCTCGAAGACCGAGACGCCGGCGCGCTGTTCGACGTGGTCTGAGGTAGAAGAGCAGGAAGTCGGTCTATCTCTCGTCCGCTCGATTTATCCCTCGTCCGACCTATCTATCTCTCGTTGACGGGCACGTACTCGCGGTTCCTCTCGCCGACGTACTTCACCCGCGGACGCATGATGCGGTTGTCCTCCAGCTGCTCCATGACGTGGGCGCTCCAGCCGGCGACCCTCGACACCGCGAAGACCGCGGTGTAGAACGCGGGCGGCACCCCGAGGATTCGGTACAGGGTTCCGCTGTACAGGTCGGTGTTCGGGTAGATGCCCTTCTCGCCGAGCCTTGCTTCGACCTCGTCACGCACGGCCTCCGCGGTCTCGTACCACTCGCGCGCCTCGCCGTCCGCGAGCTCGTCGATGTGTCGGCTGAAGTGCGCGCACCGGGGGTCAGGGACCTCGTAGACGCGGTGGCCGAAGCCGGGTATCTTCTCCCGGTTCTCTATCCTATCCTCCACCCAGCTCTCCGCGCGGTCGGCGGAGCCGACGTCCTCCAGCATCTCGACGACGGTCTCGGTCGCGCCGCCGTGGAGCGGTCCCTGGAGCGTGCCGACCGCGGAGGTCAGGGAGCTGTAGAGGTTCGCCTCCGTCGACGCGGTGACCACGCTGGAGAACGTCGACGCGTTCATCCCGTGCTCCGCGTACAGGATCAGGGTGTCGTCCATCGCCCGCGCCTCCCGCTCCGACGGTTCCTCGCCGTGGAGCATGTAGAGGAAGTTCGCGGCGTGGCCGAGGCTCTCGTCCGGCTCCACGGGCTCCTCACCCTCCCTGCGGCGGTGCTGTCGGGCGAGCGCCGTCGGCATCTTCGCGATGACGCCGAGCGACTTGTCCACGAGGGCGTCGCCGGAGATGTCGTTGGGGTCGTCGTCGCTGGCGGCGAGCGCGGACACCGCGGAGCGCATCACGTCCATAGGCCCTGCGTCGGCCTGCCGGTCGACGAGGTCGGCGACGTCGTCCGGAAGCTCCCTGCAGCTCCGGAGCTCTTCTTCCACCTCGACTAGCTCGTCAGCCGTGGGCAGACGGTCGTTCCAGAGGAGGTAAAGAAGCTCCTCGTAGGACGAGCGCCCGACGAGGTCGTCAACGTTGTAGCCGGCGTACCAAATGTCGCCGCTCTCTCCGTCGACCTCGCATATCCTCGATTCGTCGACTACAACTCCTTCGAGTCCTTTGTGCATGTACCTGTGACGGGCGTCGCAGGTATTCAATTTTCTTATGTTATATTTGCTCTGTGGGGGCTTGACACGACCCCCTTTTCACGCATCGACCGGACAGTTATTTGAGCCGGCGACCTCTGTATCAGCTATGACGAGGCAGCGGGAGCGCGCCGCGATAGCGGTAACGTCGGCGATAGCGGTGCTGTCGATAGCGACGGGTATCGCGACGCTGTCTTACGAACCGTACGTGACGCCGCTCGCGGTCTACGTGCCCGACACCGTACGGACCGCGGTGTCGATGACGGGGGCGTTCACGGGGTTCGCGATGCTGTTGACGGCCTGGGGTCTGAAGCGCAGGCTCCGTGCCGCGTGGTACAGCGCACTGCTGCTCTACCCGGTGACGGCGCTCCAGGGCGTCGCGCAGAGCAACGTGCTGTCGGTGCCGCTCGTGGTGCTCTCGCTCGCCGCGGTTCCGACGCTGCTGACGAGCCGACGTAGCTTCCGGCGGGAGATGGCGTTGACCCAGGGGCAGTGGAGCGCGGCGGCGGCGCTCGTCGGCGCGCTCGCCTACGGAACCCTCGGTAGCTACGCGCTCCGAGAGCAGTACACCAGCGTCGACACCCCGATAGACGCGTTCTACTACACGGTCGTCACGATGAGCACGGTGGGGTACGGCGACCTCACTCCGACGACGGAGCTCGCGCGGGTGTTCGCGCTGTCGTTCATCGTGGTGGGTACGGCGTCCTTCGCGTTCGCTCTCGCCACGCTGGTGACGCCGGCGATAGAGTCCAGGCTGACGAAGGCACTGGGGAAGGTGACGGAGAGACAGCTGGAGTCCCTCCAGGACCACGTGGTCGTGCTGGGTAGCGGCGGCCCCTCGGGCTCCGTGGTCGACGAGCTGTCCGGTCGTGCCGACACCGTGGTGGTGACGGCTGATAGGGAGGCGGCCTCCCGGCTGCGGGCGCGGGGCACGCTCGTCGTCGACGCGGAGCCCTCCGACGAGGTGGCTCTCGAGAGAGCGCGGGTGGAGGACGCGGCGGCCGTGGTGGCTGCAACCAACGACGACGCATCCGACGCGCTCGCGCTGTTGACCGTCCGCGACCTCGCTCCCGACACCAGGGTGGTGGCGTCGGCCGTCGAAGCCCAGAACCTCGAGAGTCTCCGGAGAGCCGGCGCGGACACCGTGATAAGTCCCGCCGACATCGTCGGCGGCCTGGTCGCGGAGTCCGCTCTCCACGGCGTCGACGTCGAGAGAGAGGTAGACGAAGCTATGAGTGAGGTAGGCGCCGGAGAAAGCGAAAGTGATGGTGACGTAGCGGCCGACCCGGCGTCGGAAGAAAGAGTTTCGGTAGACGGGGACGACGAACCAGACGAGGAGTGACCTCCGCTCGTCGGAGCACCTAGGTGACGGCTTCCTGTATCCTGTCGACGATGGCCTCGGTGTCCTCCTCGGTCAGCGCGGACTCCACCAGGAGGCGTGCGACGACGTCGGACGGCGAGAACACGACGTCGGCTCCCGCTCGCCGGAGCTTCGGCTCGTTACCGTTGTTGGAGGCGACTGCGACGACGCGTGCGTCCGTGAGGTCCGTCGCCGTCAGCACCGCCATCGCGTCGTCGGCGTCGTCCTCGCTGGCGACGACGACGGCGACGGCGTCCTCGATGCCGGCCTCACGGAGCTCGTCGGCGGTGTAGGCGTCGACGTACCTGGCCTCGTACCCCTTCCTCCGCAGCCGGTCGGCCACGTCCTCGTCGTCCACCACCTCGACGTAGTCCGTCTCCGCACCGAGACGGTCGAGTATGGGCTGTGTGAGATGGCCGTATCCGACCACTACGACGTACTCTTCCATGGTGGAGGGTCGTCTTCCAAGGTGAAAACTCTTCGTTCGACCCCGGCTCCAGGCCGGATCCGGACCAGATGTGGCGAGCTATCTGCGTCGTCCGGCCACCGCGAACGTCACGAGCGCAATCAATACAACGACCACGCCGAAGCCCGGCTGCGGCAGCAGGCCTCCGTCGTCTTCGACCTGGCTCTCGAGGTCGTCGACCTCGTCTTGGAGACGTTCGTTCTCACTGCTGAGGTTCTGGCTCCGGTTCTCCAGCTCGTTCATCTCATCCTGCATGCTGTCGAGCCGGTTCTGGTAGTTTCTTACCACCTGTCTGAACTCGGCTTCGGTCGCCGGCGGCCTCTCCATGGTGACCTCCGTCGAAGCTGACTCTCCGTCGACGTCTTCGGCGTACACCCTGTAGCTGTTGTCGCCTAGCAAAGTCGTCACGGTCTGGTTCACCCTGAACTCTGTGGAGTTGACTCCGACCGTGTAATCCTGGGTGCCCAGCGACGTCCTTACGAAGTTCAGCTCCTGATCGGACTCCACGTGCACGTCCACCGTCGCTACCTGGTCGACGTCGACAGCGTCGCCGTCCTCCACCTGTTCGCCGTCGACCGTCATCTCTATCGACACCTCGGCCGCGGCGGCCGACGTCGACAGCACGAACAACGTCAGAGCCGCCGCGAACGCCAGAGCTAGGGTTCTCCCTCTCATACACCCAGGTAGGCGTCCGAGGTAGATACGCGTTTCTACCGTTACGGATAGAAGGTGGGCGTAGTCAGGGGCCGCGGAACCGCGCGGTCTCAAGAGGGATGACGACGACCGGGCGCGAAACCGTGTTTATCAGCTCGTCGGCAGTCGTCCCCGCGGAGGGGTCGCGGACGCGGGTGTGACCCATCATCACGAGGTCGTGGTCCTCAGCGGCGTCCGCTATCTCGTCCGCCACCTCGTCGTATCCGACCTCGTCCTCCCGAAGCTCCTCGGTGACGTCGAGGCCTTCGTCGCGGAGGCGGTCGGCGAACTCCTCGAACTCCCGCCGGTGCTCCGCGCGTTCGTCCTCGCTCTCGTCCTCCAGCGTCAGCGAAAGCAGGTGTACGTCGGCGTCCAGCGTCTTCGCGAGCTCTACTCCGTGTTCGCCGAGCGCCTCGTCGTCCAGGAGGTAGAAGCTCACCGCGAACAGTACGTCGTCGTACTCTACCATGGTGTCACGGAGACGCGCGGGCTTTTTATCTCTGTCGCGCCAACCACGACCGTGAGAAGAAGACGGCTGGCGATGCTGCTCGAGGACGTCGAGGGATTCACCGACCCCTCGGTCGAGCTCGAGCAGTACACGACGTCCGCGGAGCTCGCCAGCCGGGTGCTGCATCTCGCCAGCCAGCACGGCGACCTCCGCCGGGTCGTAGACCTCGGCTGCGGCACCGGCGTGCTCTCTGTTGGCGCCGGGTTGCTCGGCGCCCGTGTCGTCGGCTTCGACCGCGACAGGGGGGCGCTGGCGACGGCGCGGGACAACGCCATGGAGCACGGCCTCGACGAACGCGTCGGCTTCGTCCGCGCGGACGTCGGAGGTCCCCCGATCTGCACGTCGTTCGACGCCGCGGTCATGAACCCGCCGTTCGGCGCGCAGGACAGGGGCGCGGACCGCGCGTTCCTCCGCGCCGCGGAGGAGCTGGCCGACGTCGTCTACACCGTGCACAACGGAGGCAGCCTGGATTTCGTCGAAGGGTTCGTCGACGGAGACGTCACCCACGCGTTCGAGGCCGAGCTCGCTCTGAAGCGGAGCTTCGACTTCCACGACGAGGACCGGCGCAGGATTCCCGTCGAGGTTTACAGGATAGAGAGCGCGAGAGATAAGTGATCGCGGACGATTGAGCGGGTTCAGTCGACGCGTCCTACTACCGCCCTGCTTTCTCCGCCTTCGGCGAAAACCCGTCCCTCTCGTATCCAGAGCTCCACGCCCTGCGTCACCGTCGCGCTGTCGTCGAGGGTGACGTGTATCCTGCGGTCTTCGCCTTCTAGCACCGCCATCCTGCGGCCATCGACGGACTCCAGCGAGACGTCCCAGCCTTCGACCACGGTGTCGGCTTCGGCGGCGCCCGAGTCGTACGACCTGTTCTGTCCGGATTCCTCGTGCTCTAGCTCGACGGTGTAGGTGGAGTTCCCGGTAGCGGACGTCATCGCCGTCCTGTCGACCTCCACCTCCTCCATCCAGTCGAAACCCCCCACACGGACGGTGGTGTTGCCCGAAGACAGCTGTCGCTGCTGGAGGGCGACCGTCCGGATACCCCTGATGTCGCTCGACACCACGACCCCGGAGAACTCGGGGGACTCGTCGAAAAGCCGGTCGAACGGCGGTTCGAGGTCGAGCTCCACGTCTTCTCCGTAGAAGACCGTGTAGTCGCCGACCTCGACGCCTTCGGGTTCTTCGTCGAAGCCGAGGGCGCCGAAGAACGCCAGCCACCAGACCCCGACGACGACGAAGACGGCGAGCGGGACGACGAGGAGGGAGGCCGCGGCCATCCTCCGGAGCCTGAACTCCGAGAGCGTGAACATCGGTCCCTCCGCAAGTTCGGACGCCGCGTAGGTCAGGCCGACGCCGAGCGTGACCACGACGGCCTTGCCGGCCGCCTGGTACAGGACGTAGGTGGAGCCGTCGGAGACCGCGAATATCCAGAGCCCCTGGAGAACCGCGATGGAGACGAGGGCGAAGCCGACTCGGAACCTCTCTATCGGGTACCGGTACCTGCGGGCGTAGAGCGCGGCGACGCCGAAGCCGAGGAGGAGGCCGATGACGTGGGCGTCGATGGCGACGTTAGCCCACGACGGCCGGACGAACCGTTCGCCGGCGACCTGTATCGATATGGGGTCGAGGAGCGCGGAGAACAGGCTGCCTGCGACGGATATCAGCACCACCATCAGCACCGCTCTCACGGGGTAGAACACGACGACGAAGCCGAAGAACGCGAACACAGCGCCGGAGAACCCGAGGCCGGGGCCCCACGCGAACGCCGCGGGCACGAGCGCGAAGACGTACCACAGCAGCGGGACGAAGACGAGCGCACGGAGGACGGGATGTCGGGAGTTCCTGTGGCCGACGACGTACTCGGCGAGCGGCGCGAACACCACCGTCGCCATCATGTTGCCCGTTATGTGTCCGGAGTTCGCGTGCGCTATCGCGCTCGACAGCACCCCCTCGGGGTAGAGGTAGGACCACGATATGAACGGGAGGTACAGGGGGTCGTTCGGGTGTTCGAGGCCGCGCTGGACTAGGAGGAAGAACGCGACGTTGACCGCGACTATGACCGCGGTGCCGATGGGGAGACCTAAGAGGAGGCGTTCGCGGGCCTCTGCCCAGGTCCGGTAGAGGAAGCCGGAGCGGACGACGCCGGCGAACGCGAGCAGGAGGGCGAGGACGAGAGCGATACGCGACAGGTCGCCTCCGTCGAGGTTGGCTACGGCGTCGCCGACGGTGTCTATCACGTCGGTATCCTACGTCCGGGTTTCCCATATACTCAACGACTTATCGGAACCCTGAAGCACGAGGCCGCTTTACCCTGAACAACGATGAACGTCACTATACTGTCGAAGGAGGACGACGAGGTCGAGGTCGAGGTAGCTGGCGAGGATCACACGCTGATGAACGCTCTCAAGGACTCCCTCCTCCGGCTGGAGGAGGTCGAGGCCGCGACCTACGACGTCAACCCCGAGCAGAGCGGCAGCAAGACCGACCCCATCCTGTACGTGGAGACGAACGAGGGCGACCCGCTCGAGGCCATCGAGTCCGCTGCCGACAACCTGCAGGAGGACGCTGAGTCGTTCGAGGAAGAGGTACGCGCAGCGTTCTGAAACGCTGGAGACCAGGCCCCGCTTCTGCTGTTCATACGTCGAAAGCGTAGGGCAGTGCCTCGACAACGTCGGACGCCATCAGCCCTTCGGCCTTCTCCTCGTAGGCGACGTCTCCCGCGGCTCCGTTGACGTACGCGGCGACGGACGCGGCCTCGAAGCCTTCGCGTGCGGACAGCAACCGACCCGTCACCCCCGCCAGCACGTCTCCGGTGCCGCCTACCGTCATGCCGGCGTTCCCGGTGCGCGACAGACGGGTGCGTTCTCCGTCGGAGACCACGTCGACCTTGCCTTTCAGCAGCACGGTGACGTCGTGCTCCGCCGCAGCCTCCTTCACCGCCGTCTCCCGTGACTCGACGGTGTCTCCTGCGTCGTAACCGAGGTGCTTCGACAGCTCGCCCGCGTGCGGCGTAGCGACTGTCGACTCCGGCCGGGTCTCTAGCTCCGTGACCGCTGCGATGGCTTCGGCGTCGACGACGGCGCAGTCGGCTGCTTCTACCGCGCGGACGGCGGCCTCGAGCGCTTCGTCGGAGCCGCCGAGTCCGGGGCCGACGACGGCGGCGTCAGCGTCCTCCACCGTCGAGATCTCTTCCTCGACAGCATCGGACGTCAGCCTGTCGCCGCCGACAGGTCGTGCGATCAGGTCGTGTACGTTCTCCGCGACCCGGGCTACCCGCGGTGTGGTGACGACGTACGACAGGTCTCCGCCGGCTCGGAGGCTGGCGCGAGCCGACAGCACGGGGGCTCCGGTGTACGGGCCGCCGCCGACGACGGCGACCACGCCGTTGTCTCCCTTGTGGCTCTCGGGGTCGCGTTCGACCTGGGCGACATCGCCGCGGCCGACGTACCTCGACGCCGCCCCGGGGATGCCTATGTCGACTACCTCAACCCCGACGTCGAGCGCGTCGTGCACGGGTTTCCGGTCGTGGAAGGTGACGACGAGGTCAGCTTCGACGTGTTCACCCTCCGGCTCCGGTGCGTCGGGGTCGACGCCACTGGGTACGTCGACGGAGACCACGTAGGCGTCAGATTCGTCGATACGACGTATCGCGGAGGCCGCGGGTTCCCGGAGTTCCCCGGAGACCCCGGTTCCGAGCACTCCGTCGACGACTACGTCGACGTCGAACAGGTCGGGAGGGAGGGACGAGGAGTCGTGGACTTCGACGACGTCGTAGTCGCCCGACAGGAGCGCGTCGAGGTTGTCGCGCGAGGTGTCGGTCTTGACGTCGTCTCGGTCGCCGAGTAGGACGGTGGTGGCGTCGAGGAAGCGGGCGGCGACGAGGGCGTCACCTCCGTTGTTGCCGGTGCCTGCGACCGCCGCCACCTCGGGTTCTGTGAACCTGTCGCGGATCTCTCGTGCGAGACCTGCTCCGGCGTTCTCCATCAGCTTCGACGGCGGGACGCCGAGCGCCGCGGCGTTGGCGTCTACCGCCGCCATCCTGCGGGATGTTATCATGGAGAGGGATTCGGACGCCGTCACGAAAAAACCTTGTTCGAGCACCTCCTGTATTCGGTGATGGATACGGTTCGTCGGCTGAAGACGATGGCGGACTACCAGTTCGGGGAGGGCGCCGGCGACGCTCTGTTCTCCGGGGACGTCGACACCAGACGGTCTAGCTCCGGCCGCGTCACGCAGGTCTTCCGCGGCGACGACAGGCTCGTCTCGGCGGGCGTCGACGGCAGGTTCACGCTGTCGATGGAGGGCGCCCGGAGGCTGCACGAGAAGTTCGAGCCGCCGCGTCTCCGCGTGCAGTTCGGCGAGGAGAGCCTGCCGTACGTACGCGACGGCAGGAACGGCTTCGCGAAGTTCGTCCGCACAGTCGACGACCGCGTGAGGTCGCGCGACGAGGTTCTGGTTACGGGTCCGGACGACGAGCTCGTCGCCACCGGCAGGGCGGAGCTCTCGGCGGCCGAGATGGAGGACTTCGACTCGGGCGTCGCGGTGTTCGTCCGGTGACCCATCTGCATCCGCGCCAGGAGTCTTCTTCCACCGTCCTCCGGTCGGTATCAGGGATTTCTCGTTTAAGACAAGCTTAATGTCGGAGGGACGTGACGTTGAGCCAAGGACGCGATGTCGGACGAGACGCCGGAGCTAGACGAGAACCGCATCTACGAGGTCCTGAGCAGCGAGCGGCGGCGCGAGACCATCAACTACCTCAGGGACGCCGAAGGAGCGGTGTCTATCGGAGAGCTCGCCGAGCACATAGCGGAGATAGAGACCGGGGAGTCCCCGCCTCCGAAGGACGCTCGGAAGACCGTCTACGTCTCGCTCCATCAGACACATCTGCCGGAGCTAGACGACCTCCGGATAGTCAACTACGACCAGGACGACAAGACCATCGAGGTCGCCGACCAGTTCAAGGAGGTCGGAGTCTACATGGAGGTGGTGGAAGCGGGTGAGATAAGCTGGAGCGAGTACTACCTCGCCGTAAGCGTCGTCGGCGTCGCCACGTTGATAGCTGCGACGTCGTTGAACCTGCCTGTTCTCTCCGGAGTCAACGTCACCTACTGGGGTATCTTCTTCCTCACGGTTATCGCGTTCTCTGCGCTCTACCAGACGGTGACCCGCAGGTCTATCTGAACCCGTTTTCCAGCCACCACAAGACGTAAGAGCGGTCGTTTCAACCTTGAGACAGATGGACGTAGACGAGGGCGAGGCGGTCGAGGCTCTCAAGCACCTCGGCCTGTCGGAGTACGAGTCCAAGGTCTTCATAGCTCTCCAGAGGCTCGGCATCGGGACCGCCCGCGAGGTCTACGAGGTCGCAGACGTCCCCCGGTCGCAGGTGTACGGGGCGGCGGAGTCGCTGGAGAACCGCGGGCTCGTAGAGGTGCAAAAGTCGAAGCCGATGGAGTACAGGCCGGTGGCTCTCGACGAGGCTAAAGCCCGTCTGGAGGACAGGTTCGAGTCCGAGGAGGAGAGAGCGTTCTCCTACCTCGAGCGGACGAAGAAGGAGGCAGGTGGTGGCGGCGAGGAGAGGCAGGACTTCTGGACGGTGAAGGGACGCGACAGCATCGACGCCAGGATACGTCACCTCGTCTCGGACTGCAGCGACCGCCTGATTTTCAGCGCCACCGAGAGGTCGCTCGTCAGCGACGACCTCGTCGAAGCCGTCGTCGAGCTCGCGGGCTCGGAGGTCGACGTCTGGGTGATGAGCGAGTCCGCCGACGTCAGAGGCTGTTTCTCGGGCTCCGACATCAACACCGTGGCGACGCCGGAACGGCTGGAGAGGGAGGACGAGGGCGGCCGGTTCCTGATGGTCGACTCCGACACCGTGCTGATGAGCGTGCTCGGCAAGGACGAGGCCGGAACCGACGAGGAGACGGCTATATGGAGCAAGGACACCAGCTTCGCGACAATCTTCGTGCAGATAACCGAGGGATGGCTCGAAGAAGCCCTGTTCTAGCCTCGACGCCGCGCTCGCGGCCGACGACCCGCAGGAGATATAGGACGCCGGTTCTACGGGGTATCCATGGCAGAAACCGTCTTCGAGGTCGGAAGCAGACACAGCAGGGACGAGATAGCGGAGTTCCTCTACGACGCCGCGACGTCGGTCCACGAGGGAGAAATGACTGTCGCGTCGGGAGACGAACAGGTCAGCCTCGACATACCGGAGGAGGCGGAGTTCGAGGTCGAGGTGGTGCGCGACTCCGGAGAAGACTCCGACGGGTACGGGATAGAGTTCGAGATCGAGTGGGAGACGGGAGACGACGTCGACATCCAGCTAGACTGAACGCGGGCTCCATCGGTGCAGCGGTTCGCGGATTCCCGCCGTCGTAACCTCTAAAGCAGCCGTCGCCGAATGCGAGCCATGACGGTTAGACACGGGAACGACCCCCACTTCGACTGGCCTCTCGCCGAAGGTGAACCCGGCCGCGAGGTCTACTACAGCCTCGTCACCACCCGCGACGGAGACGTAGCGTTCTGGTACCGATACACCCTGATATCGACCGAGAGCGGGAGGCAGGAGGCGCGGACATGGGCGGGACTCACCCGTCGCGACGGCGACGGCTTCTTCACCTCCTCCTCGTCGCCGCTCGACGACGTCTCGTTCGACGAGCCTTTCGAGCTCTCCTTCGGAGACAGCCGGCTGTCGTACGAGACGGCCGGCGGAGAGCTGGACACCGACGAAGCCGAGGTGTCGTGGAGCTTCGAGTACGAACCCGACGACGTCACCTTCACCCCCCTCAGGAGCGAGAAGCTCACCGACCTCGCGGAGAAGTTCCTCGGCAGCGGCAGACACTGGAGCGCCAACCAGTCGGTCAGGATGGACGGCGAGGTGGAGGTCGACGGCGAGACTATCGAGTTCGACGACGCCCCAGGTCACCAGGGACACACCGTCGGCGCGTCTTCGCCCGACAGCTGGTCCTGGATACACTGCAACAGCTTCGAGGAGGACGGTGACGCGGTGCTAGAGGTGCTGGAGGTCGAGAGCAAGCTCTCGCTCTGCTTCCGCCGCGACGGCGAAGTACACATGCTGAACCGGTTGAAGCACGTCGTCGGCCCGACGGCGAACGGGTCCAGACGCAACGAGCCCGGCGACTGGACGCTGGAGGCGAAGGGGGAGGGCGTGAAGCTGGAGGCGTCGGTCGAGGCCGACGACGAGTCGAAGTACAGGAAGGCCGCCTACCTGACTCCGGACGACACCAGCAGGTACGTCGCTCACTCCTCGCTGACGCCTATACGCGTCCGGTACCGCGTCGAAGAGGACGGCGGCTGGAGCGGGCCCCGGGAGCTGACGTCGGACTCCGCACGCGTAGAGTGGTCGGATACCTCGCCACCGGTAGGTGAGAAGGACGGGTACTCGCCGGCGGAGTACCGCGACTGAACCCGGTCGGTCCGTCGGCTCCGGGACGCAAGCGACCTACAGCTTCTCGAAGAGCTCGTCAACCAGCTCGCCGGTGTCGTCGACTATACCCTGCCAGTCCTCGTCGTCGGGTGCCATCCCCAGCAGTCGCGCGATACGCATGATGGAGACGTGGTAGACGCGCTGCAGGCCGGGCTCCTCCTGCCAGACGACGACGTTGCAGGGGAACAGCCCGCCTATCTTCGGGGTGATGTCGAGCGCGCGGTCCGCCATCCCGGGGTTGCAGGCGCCGAGCACGTAGTAGGGGTCGCGGTCGGCGTCCACCTTCTCGTTCAACAGCTCCGACGGCGAGAACTCGACGGGAACTCCGAAGCCGACGTCCTCGCAGACCTCACGCACGTGCTCAACGGCTTCCTCGTGCTCCATCTCCAGCGTCGCCTGCTCCTCGCCGAAGTCGTCGGGGTCTATCTCCGATGGGTCTATCGGTAACATGATTGAACTCACGATGGACGGCGGGACGTAAAAGGTAGTCGTCGAGGAAACTACTCGTCGAGGTCGCCGTGGTCCTCCTCGACCTTTTCGCGCTCCCTCAGGTCGCGCCAAAAGCTCGACCAAAAACGACGCTCTCGAACCTTACTCCCCCAGATCACCGTGGTTCTTCTGCGCGTCCACCACCGCGACGCCCGCGAGGTTGACGATGTCCTTGACCTCGTCGTCGCGCTGAAGGACGTGGACGGGCTTGTCCATGCCGACGAGCATAGGTCCGATGGCTTCGGCGCCGCCGAGCCGCTGCAGCAGCTTGTAGCCGATGTTCCCGCTCTCGAGGTTCGGGAAGACGAGGACGTTCGCTGGTTCGTCGAGGTCGGCGAAGTCGTACCTGCCGTTCAGTATCTCCTCGACGACCGCGGTGTCCGCCTGCATCTCCCCGTCGACGGGGTAGTCGACGCCGCGCTCGCGGAGCATCTCCGCGGCCTCACGGGGCTGGCGCGTGGAGTCGTTGTCGACGCTGCCGAAGTTCGAGTAAGACAGCATCGCGACCCTAGGGTCGACGTTGAACCGCTTGGCGAGGTCGGCGGTGTTGTCCGCTATCTCGGCGAGCGCCTCGG
>CAZXNG010000005.1:8844-17145 GCA_964642065.1 uncultured Halobacteriales archaeon | reverse complement strand
CCGACGGCTGCGACGACGACGTCGGCGCGTCGGGTGTGTGCGGAGAGGTCGTCGTTGTGGCTGTGGCAGACCGTCACCGTGGCGTCGTGGTTCGTCAGCAGCGCTGCCAGGGGTATGCCGACGATGTTCGACCTGCCGACGATGGCTACGTCGGCGCCGTCCACGACGACGTCTGCTTCGCGGAGCATCCGGTGGACGCCGCGCGGCGTCGACGGCACCATCCTTGGGCGGCCGTCCAAGAGCATGCCCTTGTTCTCGGGGTGGAAGCCGTCGACGTCCTTCTCCGGCGCGACGGCGTCGAGCGCCGCGTTCTCGTCGACATGGTCGGGGAGGGGGAGCTGGACCAGGACTCCGTCGACCTCGTCGTCCGCGTTCAGCTCCTCCACCGTCTCCAGAAGCGTCTCCTCGCTCTCGTCGGAATCTATCTCGATGGTCTCGCTGTCGATGCCGACCTCGTCGGCGGCCTGGTGCTTCATCCGGACGTAGGTCTCGCTGGCGGGGTCGTCGCTCATCAGCACCGCGACGAGCTTCGGCGTGTAGGGAAGAGAGTCAACCTCCTCCGCGACCTCTTCTCGCACCCGCGCGGATATCTCGTCACCGTCTATCAGGGTCATGTGTACGGCGTCGCGTGGCAGGAGGTTAGAGGCTTCGGAAGCCGGGCGCTCCGTACCGCCAAGAGCTTCAGCCTTCGAGGTCGACGTCGCCGTACAGCACGTCTTCGTCGACGTCGTCGAACGAGGTCCGGCCGAGCAAGCCGAGGGTAGCGTCGACCTCGGCGAGCACGTTCCTCATGACCTCGCGGACGCCGTCGCCGCCGTCGACGGCGAGGCCGTAGATGTAGGGTCGTCCGAGGAACGCGACGTCGGCTCCGAGGGCGGCGGCCTTGAGGACTTCGCTGCCGCCGCGGACGCCTCCGTCGTAGAACACCGGCAGGTCGACGGCGACCTCGTCGGCGACCTCAGGAAGCACGTCTACTGCGGCGACCTCGCCGTCGACCTGCCGGCCACCGTGGTTGGAGACCCAGACTCCGTCGAAACCTGATTCAACGGCGCGGCCTGCGTCCTCTCGGGACATGATGCCTTTGACTACGACGGGTAGTTCCGTGTGGTCGAGGATGTACTCTACGTCGTTCCAGCTGAGGGAGGGGTCGCTGAAGACCTCGATGAACTCCTGTACAGCGGCGAAGCTGTCGTCCTCCGGCGGCTTGTTGAGGCGTTCGCGGAAGACGGGGTCGCTGGTGTAGTTCGCGATGCCTTCGCCGTCGAGGAACGGGAGGTAGGCGTTCCGGAGGTCGCGGGGCCTCCAGCCCAGCAGCGGTGTGTCGACGGTGACGACGACGGCTCCGTACCCGGCTTCCTCCGCGCGGTCGAGCAGGCTCTCCGTCAGCTCGCGGTCGCTGCTGGGGTAGAGCTGGAACCAGGCTCCCTGGTACTCCGCCGCCGTGTCCTCCAGCGGCGTCGACGACGCCGTCGACGCGGCGAACGGTAGCTCGAGGTCGGCGGCGGCGGACGCGGACGCTGGTTCGCCGACGGGGTGTACTATAGACTGGACGCCGACGGGTGCGAGGCCGACGGGCGCGCTGTACCTCTGTCCGAACACCTCGACCGAGAGGTCTCGGTCCGAGACGTCCCTGAGGACGTCCGGCTGCAGGCGGTAGGTGTCGAACGCGGAGTCGTTGGCGCGGACCGTGTCCTCGATTCCGGCACCGCCTTCTACGTAGCCGTAAGCCCCGTCCGACATCTCCTCCATCGCCTCCGCTCTGAGGTCGTCGTAGGAGACGGGGAACGGCTGGTAGTCGGGGTCCGACGCGCCGCTAACGAATATCTCCCGCATGCGTCTGCGGCTGTACTCCGTCATACCAGCGTTTACAGCGCGGAAGCCGATAAAACCAGACGCCGTGCGGAACCCGCAGTCGGCAGCTTACGAGCTACCGGATACGGGTGCCGGGGTCGCTGTCCCCGAGGGTCGTCAGGATGTCGGCTTCCTCGCCGGCCGCCAGAAGCATCGCCTGGCTCTCCACACCGAATATCTCCGAGGGCTCCATGTTCGCGAGCACGACGACGCGTCTGCCCACGAGGTCGTCCGTCGAGTAGAACTGCTTCACCCCTGCGACGACCTGACGTTCCTCGTCGCCTACGTCGACCTCCAGACGCAGAAGGTCGTCGGCACCCTCCACCTCCTCCGCCGCGAGTATCTCGGCGACGCGGATGTCTAGCTCCTGGAACTCGTCGAACGAGATGGTGTCCCCGGACATGGCCTCCCCTTCGTCCTCGTCCGCCTCGTCTTCTTCGGTATCCGAGGAGCCGCCGACGCGTTCCTCCAGCCGGCTCTCGAGCGCGTCTATCGTGTCGTCGTCTATCTGTTCGAACAGGGGCTCCGGCTCCCGGGGTTCGCCCGACAGCGGCGCGGTGGTGTCTTCGACGGAGGCCTCGTGGACGTCGCCTTCCCCGAGCTGATGCCAGACGCGTTCCGCCGACGACGGCATCACGGGTTCGAGGAGGAGGGCGGCGGCCTTCGCTATCTGGAGGCAGTCGTACAGCACCTCGGCCGCTTCGTCGGGGTCGCTGTCGACGAGGCTCCAGGGTTCGTTCTGCTGGATGTACTCGTTTCCGTAGCCCGCCAGCGCCATACCTGCTTCGGCGACCTCCTTGACCTCGAGGTCCTCGATGGCGTCGTGGAACCGGTCGACCGCGCGCTCTATCTCGCTCTCGACCTCCTGCGACAGGCTGCCGTCCGGCAGACCGTCGTAGTTGTCGTGGCTGAGCAGCAGCGAGCGGTAGACGAAGTTGCCGTAGATGTCGACGAGCTCGTTGTTGACGCGCTCCTGAAACAGCGGCCACGAGAAGTTGAGATCGTTCTCGAAGCCGGTGTAGGAGACGATGTAGTACCGGATGAAGTCCGTGTCCAGTCCCTCGTCGAGGTAGTCGTCGTCGAGCCAGACCGCGCGGCCCTTAGACGTCGAGAACGCGCGGTCGTTTATCTTCACGAGGCCGGACGCGAGCACGGCGTCGGGCGGGCTGTATCCTGCGCCGTGGAGCAAGGCGGGCCAGAACACCGTGTGGTGCTGGATGATGTCGCCGCCGATTACGTGGACGATGTTGCTGTCGTCGTCCCGCCAGTACCGCTCCCAGGCGTCATCGTCGCCGGTGTCGGCGGCCCACTCCTCCGTCGACGCGATGTACTCGATGGGGGCGTCCACCCAGACGTACAGCACGAGGTCCTCGTCGTCGGGGTAGGGGACGCCCCAGTCTAGGTCGCGGGTGATGCACCAGTCCTGCAGCCCCTCCTCTATCCACTGCTTCGGCTGGTTGCGGGCGTTCGACGTGCCCTCGAGGTCGTCGACGAAGTCGCGGAGGTAGTCCTCGAACTCGCTGAGAGCGAAGAACCGGTGCTCCTGCTCGCGGTACTCCGCCGGCGCGCCGGACACCTTCGACACGGGGTCCTCTATCTCCCCCGGTTCGAGGTGGCGGCCGCACTCGTCGCACTCGTCGCCACGGGCTTCCTCGTTCCCGCAGTACGGACAGGTGCCCTCCACGTATCGGTCGGGGAGAGTCCGGTCGGATTCGGGGTCGTAGGCGACCTTCATCGTGTCCTCGTAGACGTGGCCGTTCTCCTCGAGCGTCCGGACTATCTCCTGCGTCCGCCGGACGTTCGAGGGTTCGTCGGTGTGTCCGTAGTTGTCGAACTCGACGTCGATGCGTGGGAACGTCTCCTCGAAGTACTCGTGGTACTCCATCGCGAGGTCGCGGGGCTCGCGGCCCTCCTCCTCGGCGTTGACGACGATGGGGGTGCCGTGCATGTCGCTGCCGCAGACGAAAGTCGTCTCCTGCCCTAGCTTCCGCAGCGAACGGGCGAGGACGTCGCCGGGGATGTACGTGCGCAGGTGTCCGAGGTGCGCCTTGCCGTTGGCGTACGGCAGCGCACAGGTGACGAGCGTCGGGTCGTCGTCGGGGAAGTCCATCGGTGTCGGCTTAGGCAGGAGGGGATAAAAAGCCGCCGAAGGTATGGAGAGCCTCCACAGCTACCTCCTCATTTGGATGGACAGAGAGAAGGTCGGAGGGGACGAACGGTCGGGCGTGTACGAAGCAGTCGTAGTGGACTTCGACGGCACCCTCTACCGGGGCGACACGCCGGTGGAGGGCGCGGAGGAGGTGCTGGACGCGCTCGAACGAGCCGACGTCGACGCGGTCTTCCTCTCGAACAACCCGACGAAGGCCGTCGACGACTACCCCGACCGGCTGCCGGGAGAGGTGCTGACGTCCGCGGTCGTAGCGTCAGGGTATCTCACGCGCGAGCACCCCGACGACGTGGTGTACGTCGTCGGCGAGGACGCCCTGCTGGAGGATCTGCGGAGCCGCGGCGTCGATGTCGTCGACGACCCCGTGGAGGCGGACGTCGTCCTGGCGTCGATGGACCGTGGCTTCGACTACGACGACCTCCGGCTGGCGATGGACGCGCTCGCGGTCGCGGGGGATTTCTACGCCACCGACCCCGACCGCGTTATACCCGTCGACGGGGGAGAGGTGCCGGGCAGCGGCGCCCTGGTCGCCGCGCTCGAAGCGGTCTCTGGTCGCCGTCCGACGGTTCTCGGTAAGCCGTCCGAGGCCGCCGCCCGCGCGGCTCTCGACGCCCTCGACGCGACGCCGGAGGACGTCCTCGTGGTCGGCGACCGACTCGACACCGACGTCGCGCTCGCGGAGGAGATGGGCGCAGATGCGGCGCTGGTGTCGACGGGCGTCAGCGACGGAGGGGACGTCGACGACAGCGAGTTCGACCCCGACCACGTGCTGGCGTCGGTGGCGGACGCCGTCGGCCTGATCGACCCCCGAGACCCCGGGGCCTGACGTGTGAGGCGTCCGGTTAACCCGGGATTCCCGAAACCGTTAAACACGTCCTCGGGGATTGTACAGTTGAGATGACTGAATCCGTCCTCTGGTTCGACGACGTCGACAACGACGACATCGACCGCGTCGGCGGCAAGGGCGCGTCATTAGGGGAGATGAGCCGGAACGACTTCCCCGTACCCCCGGGGTTCGTCTTCACCACCGCGGCCTACCGACGTTTCCTCGACGAAGCCGGCATCCGCGAGGAGCTGTTCGACGCCGTGGACGTCGACCCCGAGGACTCCGAAGCTCTCCGCGATGCGCACGAGCGCGCGGAGGAGCTGATACTCGGCGCGGAGATGCCGGAGGACCTCCGTCTGGCCGCGGTGGAGAGCTACAGCAAGCTGGACGAGGAGTTCGTCGCCGTCCGGTCGAGCGCGACGGCGGAGGACCTGCCGGACGCATCTTTCGCCGGCCAGCAGGAGACCTATCTCAACGTGAAGGGCGAGAACGAGGTCGTGGAGAAGATAAAGGACTGCTGGGCGTCGCTGTTCACGGAGCGCGCCATCTACTACCGCAACGAGAACGGCTTCCCCCACGATGAGGTCGAGATAGCGGTCGTGGTGCAGGCGATGGTCGACGCCGACAAATCCGGCGTCATGTTCACCTCGCATCCTTCGACCGGGGAACCCCGCGTCGTCGTGGAGGCTGCGTGGGGTCTCGGCGAGAGCGTCGTCAGCGGCGGCGTCACCCCCGACAACTACGTCTTCGACCGCCAGAGCCAGGAGATACTCAAGGCGACCGTGGCTCGGAAGAAGACCATGCACGTGAAAGACGCCTCCACAGGTGAGACCGTGGAGGAGGAGGTTCCGGAGGACCGCGTCGAGGAGCGCGTCCTCTCGGAGGACGAGGTGCGGGAGCTCGCCGGGGTCGGCGAGAAGCTCGAGGAGCACTACGGTTCGCCGCAGGACGTCGAGTGGGCGATGGTCGACGACGAGCTCTACGTGCTGCAGTCGCGGCCCATCACCACGATAGGTGAGGGGGACAGGGAGGAAGACGTCGACACAGGTTCGGAGGGGGACGGCGAGGTGCTCGTCGAGGGCATCGGTGCGTCTCCGGGCTGCGGGAGCGGCGAGGTCCGCGTCGTCGCACGGCTCGACGAGATAGACCGTATCGAGGAGGGCGACGTCATGGTGACGGAGAAGACGATGCCGGACATGGTCCCGGCGATGAAGCGCGCCGCCGCCATCGTCACCGACGAAGGCGGCCTCACCAGCCACGCAGCCATCGTATCGCGGGAGCTGGGGAAGGTCGCGGTCGTCGGCACCGGCGACGCGTCGAAGGTGCTGGAGGACGGTGACCGCGTAACCGTAGACGGCGACAAGGGCAAGGTGTACGAGGGAGGCGACGTCTCCGGTGATGCAGCGGAGGAGCCCGCACCTTCACCGTCGGCCGGGAGAACCAGCGGAGGCGAGGTCACCGCAACCGACGTCAAGGTGAACGTCTCCATCCCCGACGCGGCGGAGCGCGCGGCGGCGACCGGCGCGGACGGCGTCGGTCTGCTGCGGATGGAGCACATGATAACCAGCCTCGGGAAGACGCCGGCGAAGTACGTCGGCGACAACGGCGAACGCGCGTACATCGACCGCGTCGTCGAGGGAGTGCAGGAGGTCGCGGAGGCGTTCTACCCGCGTCCCGTCCGCGTCCGGACGCTGGACGCACCGACCGACGAGTTCAGGAACCTCGAGGGCGGCGACGACGAACCCGTCGAGCACAACCCGATGATGGGCTACCGCGGCATCCGTCGGTCGCTGGACGAACCCGACCTGTTCGAGCTCGAGCTCAGGGCGTTCAGGAAGCTCGGCGACCTCGGCTACGACAACGTCGAGGTTATGCTGCCGCTGGTGAACGACGGCGAGGACGCCCGCAGGGCGCGGCAGCAGATGGACCGCGTCGGAGTAGGCGACGACGTCGACTGGGGCGTGATGATAGAGACCCCGGCGAGCGCGCTCGTCGTCGACGACATAATCGACGAGGGCGTCGACTTCGTCTCCTTCGGCACCAACGACCTCACTCAGTACACGCTGGCGGCGGACAGGAACAACGAACACGTCGCGGAGATCTACGACGAGCTGCATCCCGCGGTGCTCCGGCTGATAGGCGAGGTCGTGGAGCGGGCGAACGACCGCGGCGTCAGGTCGTCGATATGTGGTCAGGCGGGCAGCAAGCCCGAGATGGTGGAGTACCTCGTGGAGCAGGGGATAACGTCTATATCCGCGAACATCGACGCTGTCGCCGACGTCCGCACGAGGGTGGCGCGTCAGGAGAAGCGGCTGCTGCTCGACCAGGCGCGTCGTGCGCGAGACGACGACCTCTGACCGCGGTCGGGCGAGATAGGTACGTTCTTTTACGTCCTCGTGCTAAGACCCGTAGATGCGTCGGGAGATGATGCGGTCGAAGATCCACCGTGCGCGGATAACGGGGTCGGACCTGGACTACGAGGGAAGCGTCACGGTGGGTCCGGAGCTGCTGGACGCCGCTGACATCGCGGAGTACGAGCGCGTCCAGATAGTGAACGTCGACAACGGTGAGCGGCTGGAGACCTACACCATCGAGGGCGACGAGGGCGAGCTGTGTCTCAACGGTGCGGCGGCGCGTCTCGGAGAGGTCGGCGACACGGTCATACTGATCTCCTACGGCCTGTTCGACCAGGACGAGTCTCCCGACACGACCGTCGTTCACGTCGACGACGAGCACGAGGTCGTCGAGGTCGACTGAGGCCGTCGTACCGCCGGTGGATTCAGTCGCCGCGTGAACGACTATATGGACAACTGTTCACGAGTTTACGCACGTTGTCGGTAAGCTTGTGAACAGTTGTCACGGCGTAACCTTTTAATGTAAACGTATCTAATATGAGTTCAGACCGAGGACAGAACGATGCACAAGGACGAACTCATCCACCTACACTCGTTGCTCGTCGAGATAAAGAAGTACTTCGAGGAACAGGAAGACCCGGAAGGAGAGCCCTTCGACGACTACGAGGCGCTCGACACCAGCCCGGTACACATCCACAAGTCGAAGAGCGAGCACAAGCACGCCGTCTTCGTGCTCGGCGAACAGCTCGCCGGCCAGATGAGCGAGGACGAGTTCAGCGAAGAGGGGCGCGTCGAACAGCGTATGAACGAGCTCGCCGAAGAGAACGCGGACTAGACCGTCTTCTGACCTCCCGTCGCACGTCCTGCCGTAATCCCACCCGACAGTCGACGGCTAACGCTGGTTCACCGAAGCTTCACTCCAGACGTTTCTGCATGAGGTACGCGTCCTCGCCGTCACCGTAGTAGTCCGGCTTGACACCACCTACCGCGAAGCCGAGGTCGCGGTACAGCGAGACAGCGGGGTCGTTGGACTCCCTCACCTCGAGCTCGACCTCTACCACGTCCCTCTCGCGCATCCTCTCAAGCAGCGACTCCATCAGACG
>CAZXNG010000005.1:7465-8744 GCA_964642065.1 uncultured Halobacteriales archaeon | reverse complement strand
CAGGGTCTCTCGTACTTCGCGTCGACCTCCGACACGGTGGGCGAGAAGCTCATGACGCACATCTCGTTGTCGCAGTGACGCAGTCCGAGTGTGTGTCCAACCTCGTGGACGACCTCCTTCCGGACTCGGTCCATGAACGTCCGGCGGTCGTCCCCTAGATGGCCGCCGTCCGCGGTCATCTGCAGACGGTGTGTGGAGACGACGCAGCCGCGTCCGTCGAGGTACGCGAGGCCGAAGACGAAGTTCCGCTGACGGTAGAAGACGTCGACGGAGGTGATGGCTACGTTCTTCTCCCCGCGTCCCACGCTCGTACCCAGGTCTATCAGCTTCTCGGCGTTGTACTGCTGGGTGCGTTCGTCGTAGGCGTCGTCCGGAACCTGCACCGACGACATCTCGACGACGTCGACGCCGAAGTGCTCCTCCAGAGCCTCCGACGCCGTCGAAACCGCCTGGTCGTCGACGTCGCCGACCGGAACGACATCGATACGCATAGAGTTAACTACTCGAGGCAGGCTAATAACGTTTGGTGCCATCAGACGGCGTTATGCAGGGCTTAATCGACTACCTGACCTCGAACTACGAGGGCCGGGCCGTCGAGGTCGGCGTCGGAAGACGTCCGGAGACCGCGGCGGCGCTCGCCGAACGCGGGTTCGAGGTCGTCTGCACCGACGTCGAACCCAGGGAGACACCAGCAGAGGTCGAGTTCCAGGTCGACGACGTCCGGGAACCCACCCTCCACCTCTACCTCGACGCCGACGTAGTCTACTCCGTCCGACCGCCCTACGAGATACACCGGCCGCTCGCCGAAGTCGCAGCAGAAGCCGGAACCGCCCTCGTGATCGTGCCGCTGGGCAACGAGGAGACGCCGCTGGAGCACGAGCTCGTGAACGTAGAAGGCGACACCCTGTACGTCGTCGAGAACGACTGACGGCCGGCTCTACCGTCCGTCAACCAGCTCCGCCGCGTCATCCAGCATCTCCCCGTGGTCGAACCCCGTCTCCGGCGGGTCGTCTATCGGATGCCATTCGACGCGCGCCGCTTCCTCTCTCGGCCGGGGTTCTCCTTCGACGACGCGGCAGAGGTAGGCTGCGGAGACGTTTCCCCGTCGGTCCCGGTCGGGGTCGTCGTACAGGCCGACGAGCTCCTCCGCTGAGACGTCGACGCCGACCTCCTCCTGCGTTTCCCGTTCGCACGCCTCCCGTGCGGTCTCGTCGCGCTCCACCATGCCTCCCGGCAGAACCCAGCAGCCCTCGAACGGCTCGTGGCTCCGCTCCATCAG
>CAZXNG010000005.1:0-7365 GCA_964642065.1 uncultured Halobacteriales archaeon | reverse complement strand
TGCCTCCCGGCAGAACCCAGCAGCCCTCGAACGGCTCGTGGCTCCGCTCCATCAGGAGTACGCGGCCGTCGTCGACTACGACGGCGTCGACGGCGAGACACCGGAATCTGTCGGTCACTCCTCCACCTCAGTCAGCCACCCGATGACTTCGAGAGGTTCCGGCGACTCCACCCTAACGTGCAGAGCACCTAGCTCGTGCCCGCCGACGTCGAAACTCGGCCGGCCGGCGTACGCAGCCTGCTTCTTAAGGGTGAACTCCACGACTTCTCCGACGACGCCGTCGAGCAGCTGCTCCCGGGCGTGCTCCCGCATCTCGAACCTCTCGAAAAGCTCGCGTAGCTCTTCGAGCGATGCGTCCTCGCCGACCAACCTGTCGGTCAACGCGTCGACGGCGGGCTCCTCGACGCGGACGTCGGCGTCGGGGAACAGCTGGAGGACCGCGGATTCGACGCGTTCCGGGACCTCCGTCGGATAGACCGGTGCGGTCACCTTCACGCCGGGTTCCGACGGGTCTTCGAACTCCGTCATCCTTCGTAAAGCCTCTCCAGCTTCTCGATGGAGTCGGCGTCCTTTACCTCTTTGTCCTCGCGGACTCCGACGAACCGGGGGAACCGGAGGGCGTATCCGCTGTCGTACTCCGGCGACCGCTGTATCTCCTCGTATCCGACCTCGAAGACGACGCGGGGTTCGAACTCTATCTCCATACCCTCCTCCCGTACCACCAGCGGTTCGAACCTCTCGGTCAGCTCCTCCAGCTTCTCGTCGGTCAACCCCGTGGCTACGTTGCCTACCTCCAGTAGCTCGTCTCCGTCGCGGACGGCGAGGTGGTAGCTGCCGACGAGGTCGGTCCTCCTGCCTTCTCCCCACTCGCCGCCGACTACTGCGACGTCGAGGGTCTCGGGCTCGGGCTTCAGCTTCAGCCAGTTCCTGCCCCTCCTGCCTGGGCTGTAGCTGCTGTCGACCGCCTTCGCCATGATTCCTTCGTGGCCGGCGTCGAGGGCCTCGTGTTCGGCCTCCCGCACGTCCTCCAGTTCCTCCGCCCTCCAGCTGCCGGCTGCGAGATCTCCGGCGACCTCCACGAGATGACGGCGGCGTTCGACGAGAGGGCGGTCTATCAGCGCCTCGCCACGGTACAGCACGTCGAAGACTTGTACGTCGACGGAGACCTCGTCCCGCATCTCCTCGACACCGTACTTGCGACGGAGGCGTCTCAGCAACTCCTGGAAAGCCAGGGGCTCGCCGTCCTCGGTCGCCACCACCTCGCCGTCCAGCACTACGTCCTCCTCGGCCTCCCGTTCGACCTGTTCGACGGCGTCGGGGAGGGACTCCGTCAGCTCCTCCATCCGACGGCTGAACAGCGAGACCTCGCCGTCGCTGTCGACGTGGACCTGTACGCGGGCGCCGTCGTACTTCCACTCGACCACGACCTCCTCTCCAAGGTCGTCGAACAGTCCGTCGAGATCGCCCGCCTGCGCCAGCATCGGCTGGACGGGTCGGCCGACCTCCATGTCGAGGTCGCGGAGCGCGGCTTCGCCTCCGTCCCGCGCCACCTCGGCGACCTCGCCGGAGTCGTTCGTCAGCATCAGTCCGCGTTCGACGGCTTCGACCGGGACGTCGAACGCCTGCGAGACCGCGTCCCTCACGGTACCCTCGCCGACGCCGACACGCATCTCCCCGAGCAGCAGGCGGGCGACGTACTTCGCGCCCGCGTCGTCGGTGTTCATCAGGAGGTCGGCGACTGCGCGCATCTTGGCTTTCTGGCTTCCCTCGCCCGACTCCTCCGCGAGACTCTCGAACACCTCGTAGACCTCTCCGAGGGATTCGACGCCGCCGCCGAGGGTCTGCTGACCGTCGAGATCGAGCTCCGCCGCCGCGTCGCCGGGGTCGCCGGTCTCCCTGACGAGCTCCTCGACCTCCTGCTCGCTGGCTCCGCTCGCGAGCGCGAGCGCCTCGTAGAGCATCGCGGGGCCGACGTCGAGCTTCCTCTGGCTCCACGCGGGGAAGACCCGTCCCTGGACGAACCGGGCGGCGACCTTGAGGTCGTCGCCGGCGTCGTCGAACAGAGCGGCGATTTCGTCGACCTTCTCGTGGTCGCCGTCGAGCTCCTCGACGTCCTCGACGCGTTCGGCGAACTCTTCGAACCGCATCTGTCGTGAGGTATCCCGTGCCGGCAGTAAGAACTACCGGATGCCGACGTAGCCGCCGCTACCGAATCTGGCTTCGGCAGATGAAGGAACGAGGGGAGTTCCCCTCGAAGGTTCGGCTCCTTTGTGCGTCCCGCAGATGCAGGACGGTCCTGACTTGCGAGCTCTCCTCCATCAAGCTTTGCTGAACGCCTTCTGACGATTAGAGGAGGGGTTCAGAATTGGACAGGTTCGTAAAACGACTCGGCTGTCGTGCTTTACTCAGACCGAGCGTACGCGAGGTCTGAGGTAGTTTTTCCCCAAGTTTTTGCGACCGAGAGGTGAGCCGAAGGCGAACCCGAGGGAGTAAAAAGTGGACGGGCCGGGGGGGATTTGAACCCCCGGTCATCGGGTTAAAAGCCCGAGGCTTTAAGCCGGACTAAGCTACCGGCCCTCGGTCTCCGTAGAGGCTGCCACCGCATCTTTCTTTTCTTTTTGCAAACTCCCAAGTAGGCGGTAGACGTACCCAGCCGCATGTTCGGAACCAGCGGCGTCCGAGGGGTCGTCGGCGAGTCCATCACCCCCGAACTCGGTCTGTCTATCGGCGCCGCAGCGGGAGCCGACGTCGACGAACTCGCCGTCGGACGCGACCCACGGGTCACCGGCGCCGCGCTCGCAGACGCCGCCGCAGCGGGCGCGCGGCAGGCGGGCGCCGACGTCCAGCGCCTCGGGGTGGTCACCACCCCTACGGCGGCGCGTTACGCCGACGAAGCCGCGCTCGTCGTCACCGCCAGCCACAACCCCGCCGAGTACAACGGCTTCAAGCTCTTCAGCGGCGACGGCGCCTCCTACGACGCCGGCCAGCGCGCCCGCGCCCGCGAGCTCGTCGACGAACCACCCATCGCGCCACCGGAGGAGTTCGGCCGCAGCCAGTACCGCGAAGACGCGGCCGACCAGCACGGGGACGCGGTCCTCGACGACGTCGACGGCTCCAGCGCGACGGTGGTGGTGGACGCGGCGGGAGGCGCGGCCAGCGAGCTGACTCCACGGGTTCTCTCCCGCATGGGCTGCACGGTTCACACCGTGAACTGCAGGTTCGACGGCGAGTTCCGGAGCAGGCGGCCGGAGCCCGTCGAACGCCACCTCGCCGACCTGAAGCAGGCGGTGCAGGCGTACGACGCCGACCTCGGGGTGGCGCACGACGGAGACGGCGACCGCGCCGCCGCCGTCAACGCCGAAGGCCGGTACGTAAAACCCGACCTCCTGCTAGCCGCGTTCGCCCGACACGAGGACGCCGACCAGGTCGTCGTCCCCGTCAACACGAGCGCAGCCGTCGACGAGGTCACCGACGTCGAGAGGACCGCGGTCGGCGACGTCGAGGTCGCTCTCGAGCTCAGGGAGAGCGGCGGAGGATTCGGCGGTGAACCCAGCAACACCTGGATCTTCCCCGACGACACCCTGTGTCCCGACGGCGTGCTCGCGGCGGCGAAGCTCGCCGAGATGGCGGAACGCGGTCTCGCGAGCTACTACGACGACCTATCGGATTACGTCACCCTCCGCGACAGCGTCGAGTCCAACGTCGGAGACCAGGTGGCCGCAGACGTCGCCTCCGACCTAGAAGAACTGTACGCCGACGTCACGACGGTAGACGGCGTGAGGGTCGATGTCGACGAGGGATGGTTCCTCGTCCGCGCCAGCGGGACCGAGCCGCTCGTCCGCGTCACCTCGGAGGCGCGGGACGAGGAAGACGCCGAACGTCTTCTGGAAACCGCGAGGAACGCGGTCGAGGAAGCCGTGGAGGAGGTCGAGGGATGACGGGGTACTGGTTCGACGGAGGCGTCGACGACCTAGACGAGGCGGTCGGGAGGATGCGGGATGACGCGCCGGACGAGGCCGGCAGGCTGCCGGAGCTCGCCGTCGAAGAAGGCGCGTTCGACGACGAAGACGGGTACTACGAACGGCTCCACGACGCGACCCTGGAGCACGCGAGGAACAGGATAGAGGAGCTCGAGTCATCGGACCAGGACCTCGTGCACGCGGTGCGGACGCTCGACGAGCTGGAGGACGCCGCCGGCAAGCTGGGGCAGCGGGCCGCGGACTGGCGCGAGGACGGGGAGCCCGCGGAAGAGGTCGAAGATCTGCTCGAACAGACGGAGGAGACCAAGGAGAGGCTCCGCGAGCGGGTGGAGCGCGAGGCCCGCGCGGTCGCCCCGAACCTCTCTGACGCAGCGGGTCCGCTGCTGGCGGCTCGTCTGATAGCGGAGGCGGGCGGCCTCGACAGCCTCGCGAAGATGCCGAGCGGCACCCTGCAGGTGCTCGGAGCCGAGGACGCGCTGTTCCGCCACCTGCAGGACGGAACGCCGCCGCCGAAGCACGGCTTGATCTACCTGCATCCCTACGTCCACGAGACCTCGCCGGAGCACCGCGGCAGCGCCGCACGCGCCGTCGCCGGCAAGCTCACCATCGCCGCCCGTGTCGACAGGTACGGCGGCGACCACCGGCCGGAGCTCGCGGAGGAGCTGGACGAGAAGATACGGATGATACGTAGCCGGGGTGACGGTGGATGAACGGCGTCGAGTGGCGGGAGGTCGACGGAGTGGAGGTGCCCACCACGTACGGAGAGCCGGTCGCAGACGAGTCGACATTAGACGGCAGAAGAGTCTGGCATCCCCGACGCAGCAAGCTCGCGGCCGCGCTCGTGAAGCTCGGGGGGCCGGACTGGCGGAAGGTGCTGTACCTGGGAGGCGGCGCCGGCACCGGACCGTCGTACGTCGCCGACGTGGTCGACGCGGTCTACGCGGTCGAGTTCGCGCGGTCGCCGGCGCGGAGGCTCGTCGAGATAGCGGAGGGGCGTACTCGCCTCTTCCCCGTGGTCGAAGACGCCCGCGAACCCGAGAGGTATCGGTCCTACGTCGAGAAGGTGGACTTCCTCTACCAGGACGTCGCCACCCGCGGGCAGGCGGCGGTCGCCAACGTCAACGCGAGGTTCCTCGAGGACGACGGCGCCGCGTGGATCACGGTGAAGGCGCGTAGCGAGGACGTGACCGCGGAGCCCGAGGACGTCTACCGAGAGGTAGCGGACGAGCTAGAGGAGGAGTACGCGGTCGACGACGTCGTCGACCTGGAGCCGTTCTACGAGGGACACGCGGTCGTGGTCGCGGAGAAGAAGTAGGGGGGTTGGGTCGCGGGTTCGCGTCCCGGTCTACACGAAGTCCAGCCAGTGCCGGTACTCGTCGCGTTCGCCTTCGACGACGTCGAAGAACGTCTGCTGGACGTCCTCGGTGACGGGGCCTCGGCCACCGTCCCCGATGGTGCGGTCGTCTACGCTCCGGATGGGCGTGACCTCCGCCGCGGTGCCGGTGAAGAACAGCTCGTCCGCGGTGTAGAGCTCGCTCCGGCTGATCCGTTTCTCGACGACCTCGTACCCGAGGTCCTCGGCTATGGCGATGGCGGACCTCCGGGTGATGCCGTCGAGGATGCTGCTGTCTATCGGGGTCGTGTAGATGGTGTCGTCGTCGACCATGAAGATGTTCTCTCCCGGTCCCTCGCTGACGGTGCCCTCCTTGTCGAGGAGTATGGCCTCGGTGTAGCCGTTGCCCTTCGCCTCCAGAGACGCCATGATCGAGTTGACGTACGCGCCGGTTATCTTCGCCGTCGTCGGAATCTGGCTCGAGTGGTGTTTCCGCCAGCTCGACACCATCGTGTCGACGCCCTCGGTGATGGCTTCCTCGCCGAGGTAGGCTCCCCACGGCCAGACGGCTACGGCGGTGCGGACGGGGCAGTCCTTGGGGTTGAGGCCGAGCTCGTCGTATCCGTAGAAGACGACCGGTCGGATGTAGCAGCTCTCGAGGTCGTTCACGCGGACGAGTTCCTTCGTCGCCTCCATTATCTCGTCGACCGTGTACTCCATCTCGATGCCCATCGCCTTCGCGCTGTCCGCCAGCCGTTCGGTGTGTTCGCGGTGTCGGAAGACAGCGGCGCCGTCGACGGTGTCGTAGCAGCGGACTCCCTCGAAGACCCCGCTTCCGTAGTGGACGACGTGGCTGAGCACGTGGATCTGGGCGTCGTCCCAGTCGACGAAGTCGCCGTCCATCCATATCTTGTCGACGTCCAGGTCGTCTAGCGACATTTAACCTGTATCTCGACGGCTGGCGTTATAACGTTGATGTAATTCCCAAGCATTGATTGCCGGCCGCGTGAACCAGGGGCACGTGGACGCAGAGACCGTCGACGTAGTCGAACGAGGTGCGGCGCTCGTCGAGGTCACGCGACCGGCGAACGCGGTCTTCGCCGGCGTCGCCACCCTCGTCGGCGCTTTCGTCGCCGGGTTCGAGCTCGGGCCGGCGTTGGTCGCCTCGGTGGTGACGGCGTTCGGCACCGGCGCCGGCAACAGCGTCAACGACTACTACGACGCCGACATCGACGCCGTCAACCGGCCGGAAAGACCCATCCCCAGCGGGCGGCTGCCTCGGCGGGACGCCGTCTACCTCTCGGCCGCGCTGTTCGCCGCCGCGTTAGCCGCCACCGTCGTCTACCTGCCGCCGCTGGCGATAGCCATCGGCGTTGTCAACCTCGTCCTCCTCGTCGTCTACAGCAGCCACCTCAAACGCACTCCTCTCGTCGGCAACGTCGCAGTCGCCCTCCTCTCCGGCAGCGCGTTCCTTTTCGGCGGAGCCGCCGTCGGAGACGCCGCCACCACCCTCGTGCTGTTCGCGCTGGCGGCGCTGGTGACGCTCGGCCGCGAGGTGGTGAAGGACCTCGAGGACGTCGAAGGCGACCGCGAGAAGGGTGCGCGCACGGTTCCGATAGTCTGGGGACGTCGGCACGCGCTCGCGATAGCCGCAGGCAGCGTCGGCGTCGCCGTCGGGCTAGCGCCCTTGCCCTACCTTTTCCAGGGCTTCGGCCGCGGATACCTCGTAGCGGTCTCCCTCGCCTGCGCCCTCGCGCTCTACGGCGTCGCGGCGTCCGCCGGCGACCCGGGGCGTGGACAGCGAGTCCTGAAAGCCTCTATGGCTATGGCTCTCGTGGCTTTCGCGCTGCCGCAGGTCGTGTAGTGGGCCGCCACGAGCCTTCCCTAGTTGAAGACCCCTCGTTTCAGACGCTCGAACAGGCCTTCGTCGTCTATCTCGCGGCCGCCGGCCTCCGCGAACTCCTTCAGCGCCTCTCGCTCCTCCTTCGACAGGTTGTCGGGGTCGGGGACGGCGACCTGGAGGTGGACGTACTGGTCGCCGCGGCCGCCGCC
>CAZXNG010000004.1:0-20566 GCA_964642065.1 uncultured Halobacteriales archaeon | reverse complement strand
AGACGCCTGGAGCCAGGTAGAGACGTCGCTGTCGTCGAACCCGAGCCAGCGTCGTCGCCCTCGACCCGTCTGCTTCTCTTCTCCGATGACATCTGTCCCTTCCGGTCTGACGACCGGTTCTGGTGCGTTGTTGAACGGGCGTCCTATACAGTCTGTTCGTTCTCCCTGTGGGATGCCACCGCCGAGGCCTAGATACGTGTCAGATAGGCAGAATCGTTAAACGTCAGACCGCCGACGGAACCAGTATGAACGGACGTCGCTCGAACGGAAGGATGGACGACCACGTCGAGGAGCCCTGGGTCCGACGCAGGTCGAAGCGGGGGACGCGGTCGACATGAGTTCGGGAGAGCCGGAGACAGGTGCCGCGGAACCGGACACAGGGCGTCGGCAGGGGAGAGACGGTCTCACTGCGGGTGCCGCTTGCAACGACGTGACCCCTGAGCTGGGGCGCGGTATGATAGGCTACGTCCGGCCGGACATGCGTTCGAACGGCGTCCACAGCCGCCTGTACGCGCGTGCGCTGGTGCTGGAGGCCGGCGGCCGGAAGCTCGCGCTGGTCTCCGCCGACATGCTGTACGGTATACAGAAGGATGCGGTGGTCGACCGAATCCGTGACCTGGGTTTCTCCCGTGAGAACGTGGTGTACTCCGGAACCCACACCCACGCGGCGCCGGACGCCTCCGACTGGATGGTGGAGCGCGTTGCAGACGCCGTCCGCCGCGCGGACGAGAGCAGGGAGCCGGCGGTGGCGGCGTGGGGAGAGGCCTCCGTATCCGGAGTCAGCCGGAACCGTTCGGTAGAAGCCCATCTCGCCAACCACGGCGAAGACCTGGCGCGGGGCGAGGGCGACCCGGATATGGATCCGAGGGGGGCGGAACACACGGTGGACCGCTCCGTCAGACTCCTCCGGGTGGAGGCGGAGGACGGCCGTCCGATAGCCGCGTGGACGCGTTTCTCCGTGCATCCGACGTGCTTCCCGCCGGACAACCGGATGTACTCCGCCGACCTCGCGGGTGCCGCTGCACACCACTTCCGGACGCATCTGGAGGGTCGAGAGCTTCCGGCCAAAGATTCGAACGGCCGCCGTCGACCCGTGGTTCTGTTCTCGAACGGGGGAGAGGGCGATCAGATTCCCCGGTACGACGGCTTCAACAGGCACGCGGTCGCAGACAGACTGGGCCGCAAGCTGTCCGGGGGATACCTGGAGGCGTGGGACGACGCCGGGAACCGGCTGTCGTCGAACCTCGCGCTGGAATCGGCTGGACGTCACGTCGAGTACCGGGGTCAGGAGGTGGAGGACGGTAAGAGGGTCGCCAGCCGGCCGACGTTCGGCGTGCCGTTCCTCGGTGGCGCCGAGAACGGTCCATCTTTCTTCCACGGACTCGGGCTGGAGGGTCGGCGTCGCCCTGCGGCGCTCGCTGGCGAGGTCCACGGGAGGAAGATACCGGTCGCTCCCGCGCACTGGGGCCCGGATGTCGAGGTCCAGGTGGCCAGGGTAGGCGACGTCGCCCTGCTCGCCGTGCCGGGGGAACCGACGGTCGAGATGGCCAGAAGGTGCCGCGAGGAAGCGCTGGAAGCTCTGCCGGACCAGATAGACGACGCCACGGTACTCGGCGTGACGAACGGCTACAACGGCTACTTCACCACTCCGGAGGAGTACGACCAGCAGCACTACGAGGGCGGACACACCGTGTTCGGCAAGCACTCGGAAGCCCTCGTCCGGAAGACGCACGTCGAGCTAAGCAGAAGTATGGCATACGATGGAGGAGCTAATCAGGATGTGACGGATGCCTCCAAGCGGAAATCGTTTCGGAGGGAGAACGAGGAGTTCGCCGATCCACCCGTAGAGAGCGGGTCGCGGGGGGAGCTGAGCTCGCAGCCGCCGAAGGAGGTGGAGAGGGGCTCCGTCGTCGGGTTCGCGTGGAACGGAGGTGGGAAGGGACGCGACCGACAGGTCGACGAGCCGTTCGTCGTTTTCGAGCGAAGTGAAGGGGACGGATGGACGTCGGTGGTATCGGACCTGAATCTGGGTCTCGTCTGGAGCTGTCGACGGGGGAGGTACCGGGCGAGGTACGAACTCCCCCTGGACATCGAACCTGGAGTCTACAGGTTCCGGGTCGACGCCGCCGGTTACAGCCTCACCACGGACGAAATCGAGGTTTCGGCCTGCACAGAGCTATCCCTGCAGGGCGTCGATACCAGGTCCGACGGCACCCGTTTCGTCTTCCAAGCTCAGAACCCACCCCCCGAACCCGGAACCGCGTTGCGTAGCCGAGAGGTCACGCCCACAGGTGGAGAGGTGGAGTTCGAGGTCGGCGGAGAACCTCACTCGGCAGCCTTCGACCCCTACCGTGACGCCTGGGTCGCCGACGTCGAGGATGTCGACGAATTCGACGAGAAAGACGTCTTGGAGGACTGCCGTCTCGTCGACGGTGAGGGCAACAGTTCGGGTGACCCCGTCGACCTGGGGGTCGGCGTCGTAAAGGAGGTCGAGTGGCCGTCCGGCATGGAGGTCGGCGGAGGCAAGCCGCCGGGTCCGTTCGGCTTCGGAACCTGGCCGATATGAGGTCTTCTGCCTACCTCTCGCTCGAGCCCTCGTGGCTGCGGTCTCGGAGGAGGGTCCATGCGACGGCCGCGTAGCCGACGAGGGTCAGCAGGAGCTGCTGACCGTTCTCCGCGAAGACGAAGACTCTCTCGATTCCCTCGGGGTCTTCGCCCGGTGTCATGTCGATTCCCGTCCACAGGTGGACGTCGGATGTCGGGCCGAGCGACCTCGGACGGAGGGGCTCCACCACGACACCTTCCTCCGTCGAGTAGTAGACTGAGCCCGTGAACTCGTAGAACTCGTCGCGGAAGGGCCACAGGAGGTTGGCTCCGTTGTAGAAGGCGTCGGCGAGGACGGCTGCGACGGCGAGGGCTGCGAGCGACGTCCAGGCTATCCTGACTCCTCGTTCTCCCCATCTCGCGCGTAGACTGGAGCTGTCGCGTAGATAGACGTCCCACGCGAGGAGCGCGGCGACTGCCACCGGCAGCACGATGTTGTGCAGCAGAGTTCGGTGAGCGCCCGTCCACCATAGTTCGACGACTCCGTCTAGGTCGGGGAACGCAGCAGTGGCCGCGACCACTGCGAAAGACCGGAGGTCGAAGTACCTTCCGAGCAGCGGTATCGCGAGTAGGCCCGCGAGCGCTACGTGGTAGGTCGTCGGAGGCACGACAGTCGATACGGGTCGACGCCACTAAGTTCTACGCTCGGGTCTCCCGGGATTCCTCTAAGCGCGAGGTAGCTGTCCGGTCAGCGACGGCATCCCGAACCTCCAGCTTCTGTCCCGCTCTACGACGCGGTCGCCGCAGCTCCTGCACACGACTGCTGCGCCGTCCGGTGCTGCGCCGACGGCCGCCGCGTGTCGTCCGTAGGCCAGTCCTCCTTCGTCTCCTTCGACGGTCTCTCCGCATCCTTCGCAGGTCTCTCCGTCGATGGCTCGGGCGATGTCTGCTGTCATCACGGTTCCGTGTACTACCTGGTACGTAAAAGCCGCTTCCGGGGTGTTTCCGGAACCTCCGGTTTCTCGAAGACTCGTGTCCGGGTGTGGCAGGGTGTAGATGGAAAAGACCCTTGTCCGTCCGCCGCGAACCACCGCCCGCGAGATGAGCCACGTCGAACCACCACGGCCGTCCGAGGAAGCGCTGGGCGACAGCTGGCGGAAGGTCGAGGAGCGACGTGGAACCACCCGGAAGGACCTTCTGGGTCTCGCCCGCGTCACCGCGTTCCACCACACCGACGTGTACGGAAACGAGGCACTTCGGCAGGAGGTGAAGGAGAAGACGCTCGGTCGCGTCGACCGCGAGCTGATGGTGTTCTTCGTCAACCGGACTCGGGTCGTCCCGGGCTTCGAGAACCTGCTCGGAAGCGTCAGCAGGCGACAGCTCACACCGGCAGTGCGCACGCTGGCGAGGAACAAGCTAGAGGAGGAGCTGCGGAAACGAGGGATACGGGAGCTACGCATCAACGGCTCCCACGACGTCCGTGGGGAGTCCGGCAGGAAGGTCGAGCTCCAGAGGCTGGAGGCGACCTACGAGCTGGTCGACACGGTGGTGGAGGTAGACGCCGGCAAGACCGTTGAGTTCGAGGGCGGTGACGTCGACGTCAACGGCTGGCTCGGGGCGTGGATACGTTCCGGCGAGGTCATGGTCGTCGGAGGTATCTATCCCGCGGACGACCTCGAGCGCCGGAAACACGTGGAGCTGACCGAGGCGGTCGACGTGCAGATAGATATAGACCTGGACATCTGGCCGCGTCCCTACCGCCACGAGATATTCGAGCTCACCGAGTCGGTCCTGCGCTGAGGGACGGGGGCACCCACCGAGGCGCCGGACGCTCCTCCGGCCGAAACGTATCTCCTGTACCTGCATCCGGAGGAACGTCCCGCGTGTATTGCGGTCACAGCCGAGGTCGACCGTCACGTATATATGTAACCCCCTCCTTCGAGTAGTTGCAAATGGCAGAAGGTACGGTAAGCTTCTTCCACGACAGGAAGGGCTACGGTTTCATCGAAACGGACGATTCCGAGGACGGCGAGGACGTTTTCTTCCACATGGAGGACGTCGGCGGACCCGATCTCGAGGAAGGCGAAGAAGTAGAGTTCGACATAGTCCCTGGAGACAAGGGACCACGGGCCGACAACCTCACGCGTCAGTAGGACCCGAAGCAGAAACACAGGGACGCTCTCCCCCCGAGGAGATGCATCCCTTTCTCTCGTTAGCGAACTACCTCGACCGCGCCAGAGCCGGACAGCGACAGCTACCATGCAAGAGAGACCTACGTCGCGGGCTCCACATGAGGCGGAGGTGAGGAGATGAGCTCGGACGACTCCGTCGAAGAGTCGGAACTGGTCGACCACGCTGTGGTGAAGGTCTCTTGGCGCGACATGGACGATGGATGGACGGCCGCGCTCGTGGCGACCGACGGAGGCGGTTTCGTCCGCGTTCTGCTCGAACCCGGGGTGGAGTTCGGTCTGGAGATCACCAACGACCGCCGGTGCGTCGGATACTTCTCCGACGTCGGCGAGAGACGGCCGTGTCCGGAGTTCCACGAGCTCGAGTCGGGTTCCCAGTGCGAAGGATGCCGCCGTCGAGACGTCTTCAGCGGCTACGTCGAGGGACGAGAGCCCGCGGAGGTCGACCCCGACGTCGAGTTCTGCGTCTACCTGGCGCGGTGCGGCTCCGGCGTCAAGGTAGGGGTGACGCGCGCCGACAAGCTCGAACGCAGATGGGTGGAACAGGGAGCCGACGAGGCCGCAGTGTTACGGACCGGCCTCGACTCCCGGGAGGCTCTCAACCTCGAGTCGGAGCTCTCGAACCGGTACTCCATCCCGGAGAGGATAAGGAAGCCGGCGAAGGTGGAGGAGGGCGACGTCGGCCTTCGGGGGGTGGTGCGCTCCCGCGGTATCGAGTTAGAGGACGGTGTCGTGGACGTCTCGGGCTCCACGGTGTACCCTGCTCTCTCGTGTTCGGGGTTGGAGAGGGTCGGCAGGTTCTCGGGCGCGCTCGAAGCGGTCAAGGGACAGATAGTATCGTTCGAGAGTGGTCTCTGCGTCGCTACGTCGAGCGGCAGGGTTCTCCAGTCTGCCGAGCAGAGCGGACTCGGCGACTTTTGAACTCCATGGTTCGTACATCGGGACGTTGGATGGATTGACCGTCAACGACAGAACTAACAGCCCACTCCATCAAGGCTGACAACATGGAACTGAGGCACGTCTATCTCACGTTCGCAGCCGCCGCAGTACTGGCGTTCGCCGCCACCGGAGTCGGCGCCGCCGAACACGTCGACTGCTCCGAGGTAGAGTTCGAGGGAGGGGATGGAGAGGAGGACCCATACGAGATCTCTACCGTAGAGCAGCTGCGGTGCGTCGAGGAGGAGCACCGTGCGAACTACACCCTGGTGGAGGACGTCGACGCGTCCGAGACGGCGGAGTGGAACGATGGCGCGGGGTTCGAACCAATCGGGGGCGACCCCGAGGAGAACGAACCCGTCCTGGAGGGCAGGTTCGGCGGAGACGGCCACGAGATCTCGAACCTCACGATAAACAGGTCCGGAGAGAGCTACGTCGGACTGTTCAGCGCTACCGCTCCAGGGGCTGAAGTACTGGACGTGAAGGTCACGGACGCCGAAGTCGAGGGCTCACAGTTCGTCGGAGCGCTCGTCGGCTTCAACGAAGGCATGGTCAACCGTTCGTCGTCCTCAGGGGTCGTGAGAGGTCGAGACGTCGTCGGCGGCCTCGTCGGCTCCAACGACCGCGATCCGCTGACCTACTCCAGTTCGTCCGCCAGGGTTTCGGGGACACGTGAGGTAGGCGGTCTGGCGGGCCAGGTGTTCGCCGCGACCATCAACCGCTCCTACGCCACTGGAGAGGTGGAGGCCGAGGACATCGCCGGCGGTCTCGTCGGAGACAACATGGGTGACGTGGAGGACTCCTACTCCACCGCGGACGTTGACGCCGACCTGCTGGTCGGCGGTCTCGTGGGACAGAACATCTCCCCGCACCCCGTCGGAGGTGGGGAGTTCTACGTGGGAGAGATACGTAGGTCGTACGCGGCGGGGAACGTCAGCGGAGTCGAACGAGCTACCACCGGAGGCCTCGTGGGAGAGAACGGCTTCGGCGTCCCCTCTCAGAACCTGTCGGCGAACGGAACCGTCGAAGACTCCTACTGGGACGTCGACGCCACCGGTTCTAACGTCTCCGACGGCGGCGAGGGACTGTCGACCGAGCAGATGACCGGCGACCAGGCGGTCGACAACATGCAGGGATTCGACTTCGACGAGGTCTGGAACGTCACAGAGAGCTACCCCGAGATAAGGACGCCCGTCGACGAAGAAGACGAGGAGGAGGGTCTCCCTGGGGTTGGTTTCGCGGGGGCTCTGACGGCGTTGACCGCTCTCGTCTACGGAAGGTTCAGGACAGCCGGTTCTTGACCTGTCGGAACGAGAGCTGGTGGAAGGTGGTGTCCTCGTCGACGGTGCAGATGGTGCCGGGGTCGACCTCGACGACCATGGCGCGTGCGTTCCAGTCCGCGTCCGCCAGCGGCACCTCCTTCTCCAGACTGCGGTAGACGACGTCTCCCGTGAAGAAGTCCTGCAGCCTCTGGGTCTCCAGTATCTCGTGGGTGCACACAACCTGTATCCTGTCGGCGACCTGCGCTTCGACGCGGTCGAACCTCACGCTGCCGTCGGCTTCGACGTCGACGCGGTCGCGAAGGCTGTGGTCGAGGGTGAGCCGGTCGCGCTTCAGTGACAGCGCGCCGCGGCGGTCGACGGAGACGGGGACGCCGCCGTCCCCCAGGACCTCGATGACCTCCCGGCGTCCGAGCCCCGCCTCCACCGCGAGGTTCTTGCCGACTAGGCCGCGGCCTTCGCCGACCTCGGCGAACTCCACGGGAGCGGACGATACCTCGCCCACCGTCCTGTATCCGCTACGCGTCGACCTCAGGAGCCAGCGGAACAGCGGCCAGTGGTACCGTCGTGAGACCAGGAAGCTGGCGAGAGCACGGGTGTCGAGCACGTCGACGCCTCGGGCGCCGGCCTCCTCCTCGCACTCCTCGGTCGGTCGACGGGAGATGACGACGGCGTCGGTGACGTTGCCGAACTCCTCGGCTGCCCGCGCCGTCTCCCTGGCCTCCACGGAGCCAGCGCGTTCGACTATCCTGACGACGGAGCGTACGGGGACCGGCGTCTGCTTCGTCGCGACGAGGTCGAGGGCGTCGCCCTCGACGGACAACACCTCGTCGTAGCCCTCGAGCCGCCATACCTCCTCGACGAGGTTCTCGAGGTGTTCGGGGTCCATCGTGTCTAGGTAGCTCTCGACGAACCCACGCCAGTCCACGTTCTTGGATGCGGCGTCTGCTTTCGCTACACCCACGGCGATACCTCCGTCGATGCCTCGGACGTAGCCGTCTCTGGAGAGGTCTTCTTCATGGGAACTGGGTACGCGTGGCTCCCCTTTGAACCTTCGTCAGACGCTCGTCCTGCGTGCGTCGGTTTCGACGGCGTACACGCCAGTTTACGCGTCGACAGCGCTGCATCGAAGTCGCGGCGTCAGACGCACGCAAGACGCCTCTCGTCCGGGTCTTTATACTCGCACTCGCCGTCGATGTACCAGAGAATAGATGGACACCGTACAGCAGCAGCTTGAGGAGGCACGGCAGAGCCTTCTCGACATGTCGATGCGGAACAAGCTACTGAACTTCAGGGAGTACAAGCGTAGTACTGCCCGCGTAGTCGACGAGGTCCCCGGCGAGGTCTACCGACGCCTCGTAGTCGACGGACACACGATGTACTTCCAGGCAGGTGAGGGCGAGAGCGACTCCGAGCTCGAGGTTGTCGAACGCGAGGATGCGGTCGATGTCGACGATGACGGCCGCTGGAGATGCCTCATGTGCGAGGATTCGACGGAGGAAGACGAAGACGGCACTATGGGGCGAGACTACGAAGGAGGGCCCCGGGACGTCGAACTGTCCGGAGGGTCCGGAGAACCCGTCGATGCAGACGGTGGGGAGAGTTCGTCGACGTGTTCGGTCTTCACCGAGGAGGAAGGCTTCTTAGACCACCTGGAGGTCGAACACGAGGCCACGCTCGAGGAGCACCACGACCGACCCGGCAACGTCTGGGAGCTGCCGGAGCCCGGAGAGGGTGACCGCGAGAGCTACCGCGACAAGAAACTCCGGACCCCGCACCCGGAGGAGGACCTGCAGAAGAGGCTGTACGACGTCTCCAACAAGGCGGAGGCGCTGATAGAGGACGCGGGTTACAACGCGCTCTACCTCGCCATCGGCTTCCTCGAGTGGACGAACCCCCGGCGCCAGGACGACGGCTACCGCGCTCCGATCGTGCTCGTGCCCGTCGAGATAGAGCGCGAGGGCGCGCGCTCCGCGTTCAAGATACGGTGGAACCAGGACGAGGTCGTCGGAAACCAGACCCTCCGTCTGAAGCTATCCGAACACGGCTTCGAGCTACCGGAGTTCGAACGACCCGACGACGGAGACGGCGTCCGCGAGTACCTCGGGAGGGCGGAAGACGCCGCGGACGAGTTCACAGATTGGACCGTCGAACCCGACATACACCTCGGTTTCTTCGACTTCACGAAGTTCGTGATGTACCAGGACCTCGACCCCGACGGCTGGGAGGAGCGGTCGCCCGCCGACCACCCGCTCGTCCGGTCGCTGCTCGACCCCGACGACGACGTCGGCGACTCCCGGCCTTCGCTGCCCGATGACTCACCGCTTCACGACGAGAGAGACTCGGAGCCCGACCCCCGGGAGCAGTACCACGTCAAGGACGCAGACCCCAGCCAGATATCCGCGATAGAGGAGGTGAAGGACGGCCGCAGCATGGTCGTCGAAGGGCCACCGGGCACCGGCAAGAGCCAGACCATCGTCAACCTCATCGCCGAACTGCTCGCCGACGACAGAAGCGTCCTGTTCGTCAGCGAGAAGCTCGCGGCGCTCGAGGTAGTGAAACAGCGCCTCGACGACGTCGGCCTCGGGGACTTCTGTCTGGAGCTCCACAGCGACACAGCCAGCAGGAGCGAGTTCCTCGACGAGCTCGAACGTCTCGCCAACCTCGACAGCTACGACGCCGAAGTACCCGAAGAGGTCTACCGGGACCTCCGACGGAGACGCGGCGAGCTCGACGGATACGCGGGAGCCATCGGAGCACCGTTCGGGGCCGTCGAACGGACGCCTCACGAGCTGTACGGCGCACGGGAGAGAGCGGAGAGAGCGTTCGAGTCCCGCGGCGACGATATGCCGCGGGTCCGGGTCGAAGACGCCGAGGAGGTCTCCGTAGACGAGTACGAGGAAGCCAGACGCAAGCTCGACACCCTCGCCGGATACCTCGAGGAGTTCCATCCTGTCGCAGCTTCCTCCTGGTTCGGCTGTCGTCCGGGACAGGTGATGCCCGACGAACGAAGGGAGCTGGAGAGCCGTCTCGAACACTCCGTCCGGGTGTACGAGCGTTACTCAGACGCAGTCGACCGCATCCACGAGAGATACCCAGTTAGAGAAGTGGAGTCGCTGAACCAGCTGCCCGCGGCGGTCGAAGCAGTGAGGACGCTGGAGAAGGACGTCCCCGTCGCCCCCGAAGTGGCGGAGGACAGCGTCTGGGACAGCCGACCCGACGACGTCGACGACGTGATAGAGCTAGTCTCCCGGGTCTCCGAGCTGGAGGCCGACGTCGGAGACAGGACCGCGCCCGAGAACATGGAACGTGACATCGCCGACGTCCGCCGCGACGTCGACGAACTGAAGGACAGTCTCACCCGCTGGCTCCGGCCGAAGTGGTACCGGCTCCGCGGCGAGGTGGACTCGCTCTACGTCGACGACAGACCGGCGATGGCCGACGTGGCAGCCGACCTCGAGGACCTCGTCGAGCTCGAGATAAAGCTCGACCGGCTGGAGGAGGTCGACGGACGCGGCCGCGAGTTGTTCGGCGAGCTCTGGCGGGGAGCCGACACCGACACCGACGAGATAGAGCGGTTCGCCGACTGGATAGTGCCGTTCCGCAGCCACCTCATCGACGGAGTTTACGACGGCGAAGACGTCGTCGACTACCTTCGGGGAGACGGCGCGTCCGAACCCCACGAACCCCTGCTCGCCGAAGCCACCAGCGAAGCAGAGGAGCTGGAGGAGGCGCTGGGGCACCTCGTCGACGTCCTCGACGCCGACGTCGACGCCGTCTTCGGAGACGACTTCGGAGACGCGAAGACCGAGGTCGTAGGCTCCGTCCTGCGCGACTGGAGGGACGGCACCGACGACCTCGAGAGATGGGCGCGGTACAACGAAGCACGGGAGGACGTGCTGGAGACCCCTGCCGCGGGAGTGGTCGCGCTCGTCGACGACGGCGTACTCGAACCCGACCAGCTCGTCCCCTGCTTCGAAGGCAACTTCGCCGAGGACCTCATAGACGGCGTGCTCCGCGAACGTGAGGTGCTCGCGAGGTTCGACGGCGACGTCCACGAACGCGTACGCGAGGAGTTCGGCGACCTCGACGAACGGTCTTTCGAGCTCAACCGCCGGAGGGTGATGGAGCAGCTGGTGGAGTCCGCGCCACGACTCATGGAGGGCGCGTCGAAGTCCAGCGCCGCCGGCGCGTTGATGCACGAGTTCGGCAAGCAGCGCCGACACAAACCCATCCGCGTGCTGCTGCAGGACGCTGGCGAGCTCGTGCAGCAGATGAAGCCCTGTTTCATGATGAGCCCTTTGAGCGTCGCCAAGTACCTGGACCCCGAGGACGTCGAGTTCGACGTCGTGGTCTTCGACGAGGCCAGCCAGGTCAGGCCGGAGGACGCGCTCGGCGCACTGTTGCGCGCGGACCAGGTCGTCATGCTCGGCGACAGCAAACAGCTTCCGCCGACGGGTTTCTTCGACCAGATAGTCGACCAGGTCGACGCCGACGACCCCTGGGCGTTCAGCGTACAGGACGTCGAGAGCGTGCTCGACCTCTGCAAGACGACGCTGCCGACCCGGAGGCTGAAGTGGCACTACCGCAGCAGACACGAGAGCCTCATCGAGGTGTCGAACCAGGAGTTCTACGACGACGACCTACTGGTGTATCCCTCGCCCCACCAGGACTCCGACGAGCTCGGCCTCCGGCTACGTCACCTCCCCGACACCCACTACGACCGCGGCGGCAGCAGTGTCAACCGCGGCGAGGCGCACGCAGTCGCCGAAGCCGCCGTCGAGCACTTCCGCGAGAACCCCGGGGAGTCGCTGGGCGTCGGCACCTTCAGCCAGAGCCAGCAGCAGGCTGTGCTGGAGGAGGTCGAGCGGCTGCGGAAGGAGAACCCCGAGGTCGACGAACATTTCCAGGGAGACCGCGACGAACCGTTCTTCGTGAAGAACCTCGAACGCATCCAGGGCGACGAACGCGACGTCATCTACGTCAGCGTCGGATACGGCTACGACGAAGACGGCGGCTTCAGCCTGAACTTCGGACCCCTGAACCAGGACGGAGGCTGGCGCCGGCTCAACGTCCTCATCACCCGGGCGCGGAAACGGTGCGTCGTGTACTCGAACTTCAAGGCGGCGGCCATCGACGCCTCCGCCACCGGCTCCCGCGGCGTGAAGAGCCTGAAGACCTTCCTCGAACACGCGGAAGCAGGAGGCTCGGGCGGGCTGTCGGACTCCGCCGACGAAGGGGAGTCGGAGTTCGTCGACTGCGTCCGGGAGTTCCTCGAGAGCCAGGGCTACGTCGTCGACGCCGAGGTAGGATGCGCGGGCTACCGCGTCGACCTCGCCGTCGAGGACCCCGAGGAAGACGGAACGTACGCCGTTGGCGTGCTCTGCGACGGCCCCTCGTACCACGACTCGGACAGCGCGAGAGCACGTGACCGCCAACGAGAGGCGGTGCTCGAGGACCGCGGATGGAGGCTCGAACGCGTATGGTCGACCGACTGGTACCGCGACCGAGACCGCGCTCGGGAGAAGCTGGTCGCCGCCGTGGAAGCCGCGGTAAGTGGAGAAGCCGACGTGGAAGACGGAGAGGACGTGGACGGAGACGAGGGCGAGGGACTCGTCTCGCTGGAGCAGCTGCAGGACGACGACCCCGCGCCCTCGATACACGAGATAGCGGAACCCTACGAACCGGCGCGCGACGTACCTTTCGTGATGTTCGAAGACGCCGACGCCGAAGACGTGCTGCCCGCCGTCGAAGCCGTGGTGGAGCAGGAGGCGCCCATCCACCGCGAGCTTCTGTACCGCAGGCTGGTCGAACGCTCCGACGTCGACCGCGTGACCGAGACGGTGAAAGACGCCGTCGACAAGGCGGTCTTCGTCGCCGAGCAACGCGGCAACGTCGACTCCGACTACGAGTTCGTCCGACTCCCCGACGACGACGTGGAGGTCCGGAGACGGGAGGACGAGGAAGCGGAGATAGACTGGGTGCCGCCCGAGGAGATACGCCGCGCAGTCGTCGAGGTGCTGGAGGCCCAGTACGGGGCGCCCGAGGACGACCTCGTGCGTCAGGTCGCGGGGCTACTGGGGTTCGACAGGACCGGCCGCCGTATCTCGATGAAGGTCGAGGAGGTCGTCGACGAGCTTAGGGAAGAAGGGAGGCTGGAGGAGCGTTCCGGCAGGCTCGAGGTCTGAGGCCGAACCCCCTGGTAGATTTACAGCAGACGCCGGACCCTGTCTTCGTGGTCTTCGCCCACCAGCTCCCTCAGCACCTCTTCGTCGGTCTCCCCGTCGGCGTCCACGAGGTAGGTGGAGCCTCGTTCACCGCCGTAGACGCCGTGGAGGTCGAAGACGAAGCCGTAGACCGAGACGTCTCCGTCTATCTCGTCGCTGTCCAGCAGGAACTCCACCTGACGGTGGACGTTGTACTCCACGAGCCGGTCGACCACAGAACCCTCACCGTCCTCTTCCACTCTCGGGTCTTCGAGCCCGTCTTCGACGACGGGCACCAGCTCGTCTATCCACTTCCTGCCTCCGACGGTGGAGCCGTCCCCGGAGCCTCGTCGCACCAGGTCGTAAGCGGCTTCGACCGCTCCACAGCCCGTGTGTCCTACGACGACCGCCGTCTTCGTCTCGGTGAAGACGAGCGGATACGCGACGCTTCCATCAACGACCCGTTCGCCGTCCACGACGTCCCACACCTGATTCCCTATCGTCGACGGTGTGAAAAGCCAGCCCGGCTCGTCTACGTTCCACATGTGCTCCTGACTCACCCTGCTGTCGGAGCAACACATAGAGACCGCGGCCGGTTGTTGCGCCTTCTGGACCTCGTCGAAGTATCCCTCCGGCAGCGACTCCACCGACAGCCGGTTGCGACGTAGCAGATCCTCCGGAGACGTCTCTGACATGAAGGACGTAGGTGGTGGGACGGCTTGAGAGTTCGGAACTGGGGGTTGAACTCGGTCAGCACCCTCTGGGTCGTCGGAACCTGCGACCATATCCCAAGTTTGAACGTACGTACGGCACTCTATCCTCCACAGAGATGACTAAGGAGCTAGAGCGCGACCTCGGTCTGCTCTCGGTCATGGCGGTGAGCATAGGCGCCATGATAGGGAGCGGCATCTTCATCCTCCCGGGCCTCGCTCTCGACATGGCCGGGCCCGCCGTCGTGCTGGCGTACCTGCTCGCCGGCCTACTGGTCCTCCCCGCCGCGCTCAGCAAGTCCGAGCTGGCGACGGCGATGCCGGAGGCCGGGGGCACCTACCTCTACATAGAACGCGGTATGGGGCCTATGCTCGGCACCATCGCTGGCGTCGGCACCTGGTTCTCGCTCTCTTTCAAGGGCGCGCTAGCGCTCGTCGGCGGAGCCCCGTACCTCGTGCTGCTCCTCGACCTTCCGGCGAAGCCCGTCGCTCTCGCGGTCGGCGCAGTGCTCATCGCGGTCAACGTCGTCGGAGCCAAGCAGACGGGGCGGCTCCAGGTGGGAATCGTCGTCGCGATGCTCGCGGCGTTGACCTGGTTCGCCGCCGGCAGCGCCTCCTCCATCGACACCGTGAACTTCCAGGGGTTCCTCGCCGAAGGATGGGTCGGCGTGCTGCAGGCTACGGGCTTCGTCTTCGTGTCGTACGCCGGAGTCACCAAGGTAGCCAGCGTCGCCGAGGAGGTCGAGAACCCCGACCGCAACATCCCGCTGGGCATGCTCGGGTCGCTGGCTTTCACGACGATGCTGTACGTCGTACTCGTGGTGGTGATGGTGGGGGTCGTCCCCGCCGCGGAGCTCGCGGGCTCCAACGTCCCGATGGCGCTGGCGGCGGAGAACACCCTCGCCACCGCCGGCCTGCTCGCCGTAGTCGCCGCGGCATTAATCGCGCTGGTGAGCACGGCGAACGCGGGCGTGCTGTCGTCGTCGCGGTACCCCTTCGCGATGAGTCGCGACGGCCTCGCACCTCCGTCGCTGGCAGACGTCAGCTCGCGGTTCGGCACCCCCACCAACGCAATCACCCTCACGGGTGCCGCGCTCCTTTTCATGGTGGCGTTCGTGCCGATAGAGGACATCGCGAAGCTCGCGAGCGCCTTCCAGATACTCGTCTTCGTCCTCGTCAACGTAGCCGTAATCGCCTTCCGAACCGCCGACATAGAGCAGTACGAGCCGTCGTTCCGCTCTCCGCTGTATCCCGTGCCACAGCTCGTCGGCATCTTCGGAGGTCTCGCCCTGATACCGGTGATGGGGGCGGTGCCGCTGGCGGGCGCCGTCGTGATAACCCTGGGTTCGGTGGCGTGGTACTACCTGTACGCGGTTCCGCGGGGCGACGTCGAACGCGAGGGTGCGGCGACCTCCGCCATCAGGAGCAAGCTCGGCGAGAGAGCCGTCGAGGAGACCGAGTCCGCGGTGGAGGAGTCGCAGCCATACGACGTCATGGTGGCGGTGACGGAGGACATCGACGAAGCCACCGAGGAGAACCTGTTCCGAGTGGGACGCGCTCTCGCCCGCGCCAGAGACGGCACCCTCTACGTGACGAGGTTCGACGAGGTACCGGACGTCGTACCCCTCGACACGGCGCGAGACACCTCGACGCCAGGAGACCTCTCGTTCGAGGAGCGGATGGAGCGACGCGTCGCGGACTCGGATGTCCCCGTCGAGTACGAGGAGGTGGTGAGCCACGACACCAAGCACGCGGTCGTCAACCACGCGAAACGACTGTACGTCGACGCCATACTGATGCAGCGCAGGGGCGAGCTTCTCCACGCATCCGTCTTCGGCAGCGACGTCCGATGGATAAAGCGACACGCTCCCTGCGACTTCGTGGAGCTAGAGGACCGCGGACTCGAGGACGTGGACGAGATAACCGTGGTGTCGGACCGCGGACCATACGACGCCTCCAAGGTGATGATAGCGGAGGCTCTAGCGGTCGAGGCGGACGCGGAAGTCGAGCTGCTGTACGCCGTCGACCCCGGGGTGGCGGAGCGGGGTAAGCAGGAGATAGAGGACTACCTAGACGACGTCGCCGCGCAGCTCGACGGCGAGGTGTCGACGAGGATGCTGGAGTCGGACGACGCACCGCGGGCGCTCGCGCGGGCCGCGGACGAGTCCGACCTCCTCGTGATAAGCGCAGGAGAAGGAGGGATGCTCGACGCCGTCTTCGGACGTCCCTCCGACCGCATCGTGGAGGGCATCGACTCCTCCGCGATAGTGGTCTACGCCGGCTCCACACGGCCGAACGCAGTCCGGAGGTTCTTGGAGAACAGGGTGTTCTGACTCAGCCGTCGTACCTCTCGCGCGCAGACTCGAAGCCCGCTTCGTCGAGCTCGCGGGAACGGCGGGCTTCGCGTTCCGCCAGCGCTTCGGGGTCGGGTTCGACGTCGTCGTCGACGCGCGCCCAGCTGTCGTGTACCTTCGTGTGACACCACCGGCAGAGGTAGACGGTCACCTCGTGGGACGGCGAGCCGCTTCCGTGCGAGGAGGTCTCTCGGTACGACAGGTGGTGTTCCTCGAGCAACGGTCGCTCGTCCTCGTGCGCCAGCCGCCGCTCCTCGAGACCGCATCTCAGGCACTCGCGGTCGTGGTCTCTGCTCCTGAACTGCGGGCAGTCGCTCCAGCTCCATCGTCCCGACGCACCCTTCTCGTCGGGGTTGCCGGCGACGGGGCATCGGTGGCCGTCGTCCTCCAGCGCCGACGCGAACTCCGGGTCCTGGTGACCGTGTTCGACGGCGTACCTGCAGACGTTTCTCTCCGCCAGGTGGTCGCAGGCTTCCACGTGTAGATATGGGTCGTCCACCCCAACCGACGTCCCCGTCGGAGTCTTCTCCATCGGCGTCTATACGTGGAGGCCGCTCGTTCAACTTACTTTCCCTCGAACTCCGGCGTCGAGTCCTGTCCGAAGTGCATCATCCCCTGGTTGAAGTCGTCGGTCTCCAGAAGCTGCATGAACACCCGTTTGTCGTGGTCGAGCGCTCGCTCCAGAGGTACGTCGAGCGACATGTTGACGCTCTCCTTCAGTCCCTGTAACCCGAGAGGTGCTTTGCCCGCTATCTCTTCGACGTACTCCTCGGCCTCGTCCTCGAACTCTCCGTCTCCGTAGACGTGTTCGACTACGCCGAGGTCTTCGGCGCGCTCCGCCGACACCTTGTCTCCGGTGTACGCCAGCTCCTTAGCCGCTCCTTCTCCCGCGACCCGAGCGACGTAGTGAACTCCTCCGGCGCCGGGCAGCAAGCCGAGGTCGATTTCGGGGAAGCCGAACGTCGCGTCCTCGTGCGCCACCCGGAGGTCGCAGGCGAGCGCGAGCTCGAAGCCTCCGCCGAGACAGTAGCCGTGTACCTTCGCCACGACGGGTAGCTCGAACTCTCTGACGGCGCGCCACAGCCCCGGGCGCGGCGTGAACGGTCTTTCGGCGTCGGCGAACGACATCAGGTCGGCTCCGCTGCAGAAAGCGTCGCCGTTGCCTTCGACGACCACCGCGGAGACGTCGACTCCTTCGGCCTCCGAGTTAATCTCGCGGAAGCGGTCCAGGCCCGACCGCAGGTCCTCGTCGAGCTGCGGGCTGATGGCGTTCAGGTTGTCGGGGCGGTCCAGTGTGAGCCGGCCGACCTTCGTCTCTTCGTCGTGGCTGACCACTACGGTTTCGAGTGACTCCTCCATAGCCTCGAAGTTGAGGGTTCGGTAGTTCAAGCTTGCGCGGGACAGATACGGCCGACACCGCGTCGCACGACAGGTCACTCCGTGGCTCGGACCTCGATAGACCAGTCCTCGCTGTCGGTGTCCACGTGCACGTAGTGCAGACGGCTGTCGGAGTACACCATGCTGTCCTCTGCGGGGCCGACGAGGTTCAACATCGAGTCGAACCGTCCCTCCGGCCCGTACAGGTCGACGACCGCGTGTTCGTCGTCACGGACCTCCAGGGTTACCTCTACTGTCCTTTCGTAGTCGAACGGTCCGAACACCTCGCTGTGGCTCCCCCTGTGCTCGATGTCGGGCCGCCCTCCGCTCTCGTCGAGAGATGACTCCATACGCACGGTCCAGTTGCCGATGGACTCCACCTCGAACGCGTAGGACCCACTCCGTAGATGCACCATCGCCGCCCCGCTCCAGTTGCCCCGTGACGTGACCACGTTCTCGACCACCTCGCCCTCGAAGTCGACGAGTCTCAAGTTGAAGACCCCTGTCTCCTCGCCCGGGTCTACGTTCTCCACCGAGATGCGCGCCAGACCTTCATCTATCGACACGGTGTCCGTAGAAGCGGTTCCGGTGCCGTGGAACTCCGTGTATCCTTCGCCGTCGACGCGTTCGAGGACGGCGTCGGATACGGGTTCTTCGTCACCGTCTTCCTCGTCACTCGCATTTCCGTCTCCGCTCGTTCCGTTGCCGTCGTCTCCCGTGCTGACGTCGTCCATTCCTCCCGAGTTCTCTGCATCCGTCTGGTTGTCGGTGGAGTTGTTCAACCCGGTGTCGTCCGGAGCCGACGGCTGATCCATACACCCACTGAGACCCAGGGCGAGCGCGACGAACATCACTATCAGCAGCTTCCTCATATCCGTGGGAGACGGAGCGGTACCGTATAAAGCTCACGTGGAGAGGAAGATGCCGCCTCCGCGATTCGAGCTCGCACTCGCCTCGCTCGCTTCGCGCCCTCCCTTCGTTCACTTGTTCAAATCGGTCCGGCGTCGTTCCTTCGTCCCCTCACTTCGTTCGTCGACTCAGAATATGCCGCCTCCCCGATTTGAACGGGGGACAACTCGATCTTCAGTCGAGCGCTCTCCCAGTCTGAGCTAAGGCGGCGCGCGTACGGGAGTTTACGTCTACGAGGCATAATACTTTCGTTGGAGAGCAGCTGAAACCCGAAGATACAATACCGGTGACGGCTTCACACCTACACAGGGTTCGTGGTCTAGTTGGTCATGACACCTCCCTTACAAGGAGGAGATCCCCAGTTCGAACCTGGGCGAACCCACTCTACTTTTTACTCCCTCGGTTTCCCCTTCGGGGAACCGCTCGGTCGCAAAAACTTGGGGAAAAACTACCTCGGAACTCGCTCCGCTCGTTCCGAGTACGGCACAGCAAGGGGGGAAGAGAGGAAGCGAGCGAACTGACAGTGGTTCTAGCCCGATGAACCTACCTCATTCCTCGTCTTCTAGTGCCTTCCAGCTTGCCCAGAACCGCTGGACCGCGGTCAAGGTGCCGACGACGGCGAACAGCGCGAGCACGCCTTCGAGCACGGTGTAGCCGAGCACGGAGGGGACGAACGGCTGCAGCAGACCACCAGCGACCAGCACCGCGAACCGGTCGCCGCGGCCCATCAGTCCGCCGTAGTCGCGGCCGGCGCCGACGGCCTGCGCCTGCGTCCCCATGTAGGACGTCAGCAGCACACCTGTTACGGCGAACGTGCCGAGGGCCCAGGCTTCGAGGCCGCCGGCGACGCCCGCTATCAGGGCGACGTCGCTGAACCTGTCGAGGGTGTGGTCGAGCATGTCGCCCCGCGCCGACGCCACGTCGTTGTAGCGGGCGAGCTCTCCGTCGACGACGTCGAGTACGCCGCTGATAATCATGAGGGCGACGCCGCCGAGGTATCCCGCCGTCGACCCGAGGTAGAGCGCAGCCGCAGCGGACAGAGCGAACCCGAACGACACCAGAGACACCTGGTTCGGCGTCATCGACAGACGGTCCGCCGCACGAACGAGCGGCTGCAGCGCATCGCCGAGCGTCTCCTTACGGTCCTCCGCGGTCAATCCTCCACCCCCATGGACTCGAGGTAGTCGCTCCAGTCGACCGTGATGCCGTCGACGTCGGCGTTCGTCGTGCCGGACTCCAGCGCATCGACCACCTCGTCGGCGACGTCTTCAGCGGAGCGGTCGGTCGTGTCGGCCTCGTAGACTCTTTCGTGTCGGTGGATGGCCTCCGCCGACATCAGGTCGAGCGCCTCGCTGGAGGCGTTCTCACGGATCTTGTCCTCGGGGTAACCGCGGTCCCGTAGACGCCGGCCGAGCTCGTCGGGGTGGCAGCGGAGGACCACTACGTGGTCGACGGGCAGGTGGTGGCTGACGTGGCCGTCGAAGACCACGTCCTCTCTGTCGGCGAAAGCATCCTCCATCGCATCGACGTCGACCTCCTCCACGTCCCTCTCCTCGTCGTAGTCCGTGGCGAACTCGTCGGCGTGCTCCGAGAGGGACACGACGTCGAGGTCGACCTCCTCGGCGACCAGCGCCGCCACGGTGGACTTACCGGTGCCAGGGGTACCGGTGATGGCTACGCGCATACGTCGTTGATCTCCTCCGCGACTCTCTGGGTCTCGTCTCGAGTTCCGACGTTCACGCGTATGCACTCGGATAGGCCGAAGCTCGTGGTGTCGCGCACTATGACGCCGCGGCTCTCCATCTCCTCCGCTACCTCGGTCGCCGACATCGGTGAGACGTCGACGAGCACGAAGTTCGCCTCCGACGGGTAGACCTCGGCGTCGAGCTCCTCCGTCAGGTACTTCCGCCCCCACTCGACGAGCTCCAGCGTCCTTTCGAGGTGTTCGTCGTCCTCCAGAGCAGCGATGGCGGCGTGCAGCGTCAGCGTGCCGACGGAGAACGGCGTCACCACCTTCCTGTACGCCTCCGCGAGCTCCTCGGGAACGACGGCGTAGCCGCA
>CAZXNG010000003.1:0-22285 GCA_964642065.1 uncultured Halobacteriales archaeon | reverse complement strand
CGTCGTACTCCGTGCTGCACCCGCAGAACATCTTCGAGTCGGTGTCGAGCTGGACGTGGACCTCCAGCCCTATCACGACGTCGGCGTCGGTCATCAAGCAGGAATCCGTGGGGCTGCACAAAAAGTATACTGAAGCACCGTCACAGTAGGGTATGTCTTGGACAGCGGACGACGTACCCGACCTCTCCGGCAAGACCTTCGTGGTGACGGGCGCGAACACCGGTCTCGGCCTCGAAGCCACCCGCGTACTGGCCTCCCGAGGCGGGGAGGTGGTGATGGCGTGCCGGAGCCTCGAACGCGGGAGAGACGCCGCCGAGGAGGTCCGCGACGAACACCCGGACGCCGACCTCGACGTCCGCGAGCTCGACCTCGCCTCCCTCGACTCCGTCCAGGAGTTCGCGGAAGGCTTCGCCGAAGACCACGACGAACTCGACGTGCTGATGAACAACGCAGGCGTGATGGCGGTGCCGCGTGGGGAGACCGAGGACGGCTTCGAGCTGCAGCTCGGAGTCAACCACCTCGGACACTTCGCCCTCAACGGTCGGCTGCTCGACCTCGTGCTGGAGGCCGACGGCGTGGACGGCGCCGGCGGCCGCGTCGTCACCGTCAGCAGCGGCGCCCACAGGAGCGGCGAGATAGATTTCGACGACCTCCACGGCGAGAAGGAGTACACGAAGTGGGGTGCGTACTCGCAGAGCAAGCTCGCGAACCTGCTTTTCGCGAAGGATCTCCAACGGAGGCTGGAGGCCGCCGGCGAGAGCGCGAAGAGCGTCGCCGCACACCCGGGCTACGCCGCCACCGACCTCCAGCGCCGCGGGCCCGAGCAGGAGGGGTCGAAGCTGAAGCTCTGGGGGATGAAGATCCTTAACAGGGTGGTGGCGCAGAGCGCCGAACGCGGAGTGCTGCCGCAGCTGTACGCCGCGCTGTCGGAGGACGTCGAGGGCGGCGAGTACGTCGGCCCCGGCGGCTTCAAGAAGATGCGTGGCTACCCCGAGGTACAGCAGCCTAGCGAGAGAGCGAGGGACGAGGAGACCGCCGAGCGGCTGTGGGAGGTATCCGAGGAGCTGACCGGAGTCGAGTACGACCTCTAAACGGCCGGGGCTCCGAGCCTTCACTCGACGTCGACCTTCTCGCAGAGCTCCTCGACGGGACACCTGTCGCACTCCGGCGACCTCGCGTGACATATCTCGCGGCCGTGTGCGATGAGTCGGACGTGCGCCCGCCGGAGGTCGACGCCGCACTCGTCCTCCAGCTCCAGCAGACGTTCTCGGGTCTGCTCCGGCGACATGTCGACGGCTACGCCGAGCCGGTGGGTGACGCGGTCGACGTGGGTGTCGACGGGACAGAGGTCGGCGTCGGCGCTGAACATCAGCACTACGTCCGCGGTCTTGTGGCCGATGCCCTTGATCTCCGTGAGCTCGTCGTGGACGTCGTCCTGATGACCTTCCTGTATCCACCCGGTGTCTCCGTCGTGCTCCTCCACGATGTACCGTGCGGCATTCTGGAGGTACTCCGCCTTGCTGTTCGGCAGACCCGCCGGCCGGACGAGCTCCTTCAGCTCGTCCGTCGGCGCCTCGAGTATCTCCTGCGGCGTGACGTACTCGGATATCAGCCGCGAGTACGCGACATCGCGGTTGTCGTCGTTGGTGTTCTGCGACAGGATGGTGAGCACGAGCTCCTCCCAGGGCTCCGTCTGTCGGGGCGACTTGTCGTACTCCTCGACCAGGAGGTCGACGACGTCCCGGAAGGTCTCGCAGTCCATGGAGAAGGCTTGCCGCGATGGCTCTAAACTCCACCGAAAACGGTAACAGAACCCGCGATAATTTGGAGTATGCTCGAACGTCTGCAGTCCTGGCTCTCGGAGGCTCTCGACGTCGCCGTCACGGAGGTCTGGGCGTGGACGGCGGACGTCGTCCCCCGGCTCGCCGGCGCGGTCCTGGTGGTGGCGGTCGGGTACCAGATAGCGAACACCGTCGTACGGTACGCCGGAAGACCGGTCTACCACCGTGTACCACGGGAGAGCGTCGCGGCGGTCATCCTCCGGACTATCAAGTTCCTCATCGTCTTCGGTGCCTTCATGCTGGCTCTCCGGCTCTCCTTCGGGATAACCCTGACTTCGTTCCTGCTGACGGCGACGGTGTTCTCCGTCGTCATCGGTGTCGTGCTCGCGCCGCTCGTCGGCGACATCATCAACGGGGTCTTCGTCCTCGGAGACCAGCCCTACGAGATAGGGGACATGGTGGAGCTCGATACGGGGGAGAAGGGTTTCGTCGACGACGTCACCATCCGGTACACCAAGGTATTCACGATGGACAACACCTTCCTCATCATCCCCAACAGCGAGATACGGAAGCGAGACGTCGACAACTACAGCGCAGAGGACATCCGCACCAGACAGACCATCGAGGTCACGGTGACGTACGAGAGCGACGTGGAGACGGCGAGGGAAGCGATGGTGGAGTCGGCGTCGGAGACGCCGGAGGTCATAGACACGGAGGGGAACGTCCGCATCGGCAAGGGGAGCTACCCCCTGAAGCCGACGACGATGATAACGGAGTTCGGCGACCACGGCGTCCAGCTGAGGCTGAGGTACTGGGTTCGGGAACCATACAGGCTACCGCACGTGTCGAGCAAGATATACGAGAAGATATGGCAGAAGTTCGACGAACGTGACGTAGATGTCCCGTACCCCCACCGTCACCACGTATTCGACACCACCAGCGGGGTCGCCGAGGTCTCGCTCGACCAAGACGCAGGCGCAGAGCGAGGCGGTGGGGACGAGGGCTGACGTACGGGACGGGTCAGTCGACGACCTCTATCCGGGCGTCGAAGTTCCTGTCGAGGAACTCCTCTATACGGGGGTCGTTACCCACCATCCGTCTCATCGCCCGTCTGAGTTTCCCCGACCTGTTCCTGCCGACCACGACGACGTCGACATCGGAGTTCAACGCCTCCTCCAGTATGGACTCCTCGACGACGAACCCCTTTCTGACTACGTAGGTCGCGTCTATCTCCCCGACCGCGTTCTGCACCTGTCTCCTGAGATCTCGTCGCGAGACGTCGTTGCTAGACTGATAGAGGTTGACGTGCAGGACGACGAACTCGTCGTCCCCGTCCGCCATCTCGACTGCGTGCTCCAGCGTCTCCCTGCTGTGTCCGTTGAGCGGGTATCTTACCGGCACCAACAGTTTCATCGATCTGTCCTCGTTACTCCGTCGTCCGGAAGCGGTCTTAAGCTTGCGGCTTCGAACCGACGAACGGCGCGGGTGAGCCGGTTGCTCGTTCCGACGTCCACGAGCTCAGTCTCCCTCACCTATCTCCTCGGCGGCGCCCTTCTCACAGAGCACTCGTGCGTTCTTCTCCGGCACCGTCGCGACGTCCTCCTCGGACAGCTCGTACTCCTCGCCGTCGACGCCGACGAACGCAGGAACCTCCTCGGTCACGCGTAAGGTGACGTATCCCTCTAGCTCCGAACTCTCGTCTGCGTCCTCGGAGGGTTTCACGCGGTCGCTCCCCTCACGTGTTTCGTTCTCCGTTCCCGACTCCTCGTCCACGTCTCCGGAGCGCTCTCGCTGGCTCGAAGTCTCTCCCGAGTCCTTCACCAGCTCCTGCTGTCCCCTGTGTCCCTCGAGCACGTCGACCACGCGTTCGCCGTGTTCGGCGATGGCAGCCTCTACCTCCTCGAACAGCTGCTTCTCCTCCTCCGTCAGCTTCCCGCGGTCGACGTCCGTTCCGTTCGCGGCGAGCGACGCCATGTTCACTATCTTGCCGACGCGGCGTTCGTACACAGCTTCCGCGAACCTCCGCGCCGACACCACGACGTCGTTCAGCCGCTGCGCCTCCGCGCTCGACGGGTCTTCGAGACTGTCGCGCTCCCGCTCCTTCTCCGCGACGAACTCCGCGGCGTCGCTGTAGAAGGAGTCCTCAAGAGGCTGGAGAGACTGGGAGCCGCGTTCGCGGGACTGCGCCTCTCTCAACCTGTCCAGATCCAAGTCAATCACCCTTCAACCCCGCCTTCTTCGGCGGGGATACCGTGTCGGTTCAAGCCAGCTCGCATCCGTTCAACATAGCGTACACCGCGGCGTACTCCGGTAGTTCGTTGTCGCCAGCGCCGATATTAAACCTTCGTCCTCCGACCTCGATCTCAGTCTCCTCCTCCGCCACCACGGTCTGCGTGCGGTCGCTGAAGACGACGGCGTCCCGCAGCGGCCGGAACTCCTCGAGGAGGTCGCGGTCGAATCCCAGCGGCGCCACACGGAGACCGGTGCCGCCGTGGAGCGAGCCCGGCAGCCTTATCAACCGGCGGGTGTCCGTGGTCACCGGTTCGTCGGTCTCCGCCGCTGTCTCCTCCACCGCCTGCTGCACGAGCGCGTTCCAGAACGAGGTAACGCCGCCGGCGACGTCGAGGTTCCCCTCCTTGAGCGCGTCCCTGCGTTCCCTGAAGACCCGCACTAGCTTCTCCGCCTTCCCTTCGCCGACGCCGTCGAACTCCATCAACTGCTCCAACGCGTCTTCGTCCTCGAGCGCGGCAACGTCGTCGGCGAACTCGACGACGTAGTCCCGTATGCGGTGGCTCCAGGCGCCGTCGCGGAGCCGTCGTCCCGAGGCGGGCGTCGACCGGCCGTAGTCGCCGGCTGCGGTCTCCGAGGTGAACGCGCGGTCGACGCGGAAGCCCGTTCCCTTCACGTAATCGACTATCTCACGGCGGGCGTTGCTGTCGAGGCCGCGCGCTGACTCGTCGAAGACGTGTACGTGGTATCCACGGCCGCCCGAGAACACGACCTGCATGTCCCTGAAGCCGAAGTCGCCTTCGAGGAAGTCCAGCAGGTCGAACAGAACGTCCTTGCATGCGGCGAGGGTCTCGCTGTACGCGGCGTCGGGGTCGTATCCCTCGAGGTGGTCTGCGTCGAGGTCGAACACGAGGTCGGCGCTCAGCCAGCCTTTGTCGCTCATCTCCTCCGCGCCCGGGTCCGTGTACCGCGCCGACGAGTAGTAGACGTGACGGGGTTCCGTGTCCGAAAGCCAGGTGTCGAGGTCTCCGAGGTCGAGGAGGGAGAGGTGGCGGACCATGCCGCGTCCCCAGCCGATGTACGACCACTCCCGCGTGTCGGGTTCCCGCGGCTGCACGACGCCGTCGCCGAGACGGTCGCCGACCCCGTCGAGGTCGGCTCCGTCGACGAGTCCGGTGTAGTAGTCGCCGAACCGGCCCTTCAGGTAGGACGTCGTGCGTTCGTCCATTAAATCAGGAGTTACACCGGAACCACGTAAATGGCTTCCTGTGTCGACGGCACCGTCCTCCGTCCGCAGCACCCGCTGGATTCCCGTGCCGTCTCCGCCGAAGACGTCCACCGTCTTTATTGACCGCCGCGATAGATGTCCACGGGATGAATCGGAAGACCGGTCTGGCGATAGCTGCCGCGGTCGCCCTGCTGGCTGCCGTGCTGGCGTTCGGTCCCCCGGTCCACCTGTTGTTCCAGCCCACCGACACGGACGCCGAGGAGGGGCTCGATGCGGAGGAGCTGGAGGCCGAGGTCGTCGCTACCGGCCTCGAGGTCCCGTGGGAGGTAGTGGTGCTCGACCGCGACAGGTACCTGGTGTCCGAACGCACCGGGGACCTGCTGCTGATAGAGGACGGAGAACGAGAGGTAGTCGGGAGCTTCGACGACCTGGAGCAGCCGTTGCTCGGTGAAGGCGGGTTGCTCGGCGTCGCGGTCCACCCCGAGTTCCAGGAAATCGGACACGTCTACATCTACCAGACAGTGGATGCGAATCCACCTGAGAACGTCGTACGGAGGTTCGAGCTACGGAACCGGAGCCTGACGAACGCGTCCGCCGTCGTCGACGGGATACCTGGCGCGAGGCTCCACAACGGCGGACGCATCGCTTTCGGACCCGACGGCTACCTCTACGTGACGACGGGTGACGCCACTAGGGGGGAGCTGGCGCGAGAGAGGGGGTCGCTCGCCGGCAAGATACTGAGGGTCGAGGACGACGGAGACGTACCGGAGTCCAACCCCTTCGACTCCGCGGTGTACTCCCTGGGACACCGGAACCCGCAGGGTCTAACGTGGGACTCCCAAGGCCGGCTGTGGGCGACGGAGCACGGCTCCAGCGGGAGGGACGAGCTCAACCTGATTGAGCGGGGAGGGGACTACGGATGGCCTGACGTCACGGGAGACGAGGACCGCGACGGCGTCACGCCGCCGGTGGTGCACTCCGGTGCTGACGAGACCTGGGCGCCCTCGGGGGCCGCGTACCACGAGGGAAGCGTCTACTTCGCCGGCCTCCGCGGACAACGTCTGTACGAGGCCGGGCTCGACGGAGGGGAGGTGGAGTCGCTGCAGGCGCATCTGTCGAACGACTACGGCAGGCTGAGGGCGGTCACCCTGGGTCCGGAGGAGAGGTACCTGTACGTCACGACGAGCAACAGGGACGGGCGCGGAGACAGCGGACCCGACGACGACCTCCTGCTGAGGATACCGCTGGAGAACCTGGGGTAGCGGCGGCCGGTAGGTACCCGGGAGACGCAGCTAGAGGGTCTAAAGCTCCTTCACCATGTACGGTCCGTCGCGCTCGTATCCTAGCCCGCGGTAGTACTCCCGCACGCCGACCCCGCTGATGACCGCGAGCCTGTCGAAGCCGCTGTCGCGGGCTCGGCGTTCGGCCTCTTCCATCAGACGTGCGCCGTAGCCCTCGTGCTGGTAGCCGTCGCCAGAGCCTCCGTCGACCTCGGCGGCCGCTTCGTCTCCGACTCCGACCTCGCTGCCGTAGACGTGTAGCTCCCGCACCACCGCGGCGTCCTCTAGCTCGCGGCGGACGACGCTGCCGGGGTACCGGAGACGTAGGAAACCGACGAGGAGGTCGCGGTCGAGGTCGCCGTACTCGAGGAAGGTCTCCTCGCCGCCGGCGCAGTCGTACTCCGTCGTCTGGAGCTCGACGTCGCGTGGGTCTTCGTCCCTGAGTCCGACCTCCCGACACCGTATGCAGTCGCAGCTTCCGTCCATCTCCTCTAGCCGCTGCCGCGCGAGCTGCCGGAGGTTGCTCTTCCACACCCCGGCTTCTATCTCCGTCGCGGGGATGTCGCGCTGCACGCGGCTCAGGCGGGTGTAACGGGGGATACGTTGCTTCGCCCGGGCGACGACCTCGGCTGCGGTCTCGTTGTCCAGAGGCTCGAACTCTCCGCTCTCCCACTGCCGGTGGAGCACGGTGTCGCGGACGACGAGCGTCGGATATATCTTCAGGTAGTCCGGTCGATACGCGGGGTCGTCGAAGATGCGGTGGAGGTCGTCGACGTCGTCCTCGGACGAGCGGTCGGGCATCCCCGGCATCACGTGGAAGCCGACCTTGAAGCCGGCGTCGCGCAACCGGCGGTTCGCCTCCCTGGTCTCCTCGTCGGTGTGACCTCGGTGAGTCCTCCGCAGTACGTCGTCGTCCGTCGTCTGGACGCCGACCTCTACCTTGGTGCCGCCGAGACGTAGCATCCTGTCGACCTGCTGTGGGCCGCACCAGTCGGGCTTCGTCTCGAACGTCGTCCCTATGTTCCTGACGTCCGCCCCTTCGTTCCTCTCCACTACCTCCTCGAACGTCCGCCAGCCATCCTCGCGGGGGTGTGGTTCGTCCGACCGGAACCTGTTCATCGCCTGCAGACACCGTTTGACGAACCACTCCTGGTAGTCGTGCGGGCGCGCCGAAAGCGTCCCACCCATCAGTATCAGCTCAACCTTGTCGACGAGGTGGCCTGTCTCCCGTAGGTCGGTGAGCCGCTGCGTCACCTGGTCGAAGGGGTCGTAGTCGTTGTGTTCGCCCCGCATCGACGCGGGCTCGTTCCCGGTGTAGCTCATCGGCGCCTCGAACTCGCTGTCGGGGCCGCCGGGGCAGAACGTGCACTTTCCGTGCGGACACCAGGCGGGCGACGTCATGACGGCGACGGGGGTGACGCCGCTCGCGGTGCGCACCGGCGTCGTGCGGAGAACATCCTCCGCGCGTTCGCGGTGGTCGTCGGGGACCGCCTCCAGGATGTCGCTGTTCTTCGGCACCCTTGGGGAGCCGTGTTCGCCGCAGACGCGGTTCTTCGCCTTCTCGACGTCGTCGCGGCCGACTTCTCCCTGGACTATCTCCTCCGCGAGCTGCTGCACGGTGCGGCGGAATGCGTCGGAGGGTTCGTCGGGGTCCGGGTCGGCCTCGCTCATCGGCGGCCGTAGACGGTGGACGGCGTTATACCTGACGGTGGACGTGCGCGGGTGGAGGCGGTGAGAGGATAGACTTAACCGAGGTAAGACTCAATCAGGTTCCGAAATGACCTCGAAGGCCAGGGAGCTCGTGGACTATCTCGGGGGTTCGACGTCTCTCGCGGTGGTCTGCCACGACAACCCCGACCCCGACTGTCTCGCGAGCGCGCTGGGGCTGCGCGAGATAGCGGACGCGGCCGGAGTCTCGGACGTAGTCATCTACTACTCCGGCGAGATATCCCATCAGGAGAACCGCGCCTTCGTCAACCTCCTCGACGTCGCGCTCGAGACCTACGACGACGACTCGTTCGACGTCCACGACACCGTCGCGTTCGTCGACCACTCCGGCGTCGGCGTGAACAACCAGGTGCCTCCCGACGTCGAGGTCGACGTCGTCGTCGACCACCACGAGTCCGAGGAAGAAGTCGCGGCGGAGTTCGTCGACCTCCGGCAGGAGTACGGCGCCACCACGACGATGGTGGTGGAGTACCTGCGCGAGCTGGAGCTGGAGCCTCCGGCGAACACGGCGACCGCTCTGATGTTCGGCATCAGGACGGAGACCCTGGCGTTCCTGAGGGAGACCGGCGTTCGGGAGTACGAGGCGGCGGCGTTCCTGCAGGAGTACCTAGACCCCGACGTGCTGAAGGAGATGACGCGTCCGGCTCTCTCCCCCCAGACGCTCGACACCATCGGGGAGGCGATATCCAGCAGGGAGGTCCGGGCGTCGGCGCTGGTCTCCTGCGTCGGAGTGACGGGGGAGCGCGACGCTCTGCCTCAGGCGGCGGACTACCTCATGCAGTTAGAGGGTGTGGCGACGGTGCTGGTCTTCGGCGTCGTAGACGACGTCATCCATCTGAGCGCCCGCACCGAGGACAGCCGCGTCAACGTCGACAGCCTGATGCGCGACGCCTTCGACGACGTCGGAAGCGCCGGAGGCCACCGCGAGATGGCGGGGGCGCAGATACCTCTCGGGGTGTTCGGCGAGCTCGCGAGCGACGAGGACAAGCTCGTCGAGCTGATGGCTCAGCGGGTCTCCGGACGTTTCTTCGACGCAATGAACCTCGAAGAGGACACCGACGAGGACGAGGAGTCCGACTGATACGGATTAGGTGTGGCGGAAGGGCCTTGGGAGGTTCAGTCGTCGCGTGAACCACGTCTGAACTCGTAGACGACCCTCCAGGCTATCAGGACGAGCAGGAGCCCGACGACCACGAAGGTGCCGACCACGACGGCTTCCGCTACGTTCATCGTCTACACCTCGTCTTCGACGGTGAAGTCGGTTTCGAACGAGTCGTAGACCTCTCCGGAGTCCGCCTCGACGAACTCGCCGTGAAGGGCTCCGTCCTCGACATCGAGCTCGACGTACGTCGGAGGAAATCCACCACGTGGAAGGGTCGGGCTCCCGGGGTCTAGCAATGCCACGCCGCCGGAGGTGTCGAACCGCGGAGTGTGGCTGTGTCCGTGCACGAGGAGGTCGACGTCAAGGTCGAGCGCCAGGTACCGTAGCTCGTCCTCCGAACGCTGCTGGTGGCCGTGGACGACGCCGACGGCGACGTCGCCGACCTGGAACGTGGTCTCGGCGGGCAGGCGGGCTTCGACGCCGGAGACGTCTGCGTTGCCCCTGACGGCGTGGAGGTCGACGTCGTCGTAGAGCGCGAGCGCCTCGGTGGAGACGTGGTCTCCGGCGTGGACGACGACGTCGTGAGCGTCGACCGGCAGCCCGTGGTCGCACGGGGGTTCCGTCCAGTGCGTGTCGGCGACGACGAGCATCCAGATCCTGGTTCGGGCGCTCCGTCCTTCGGGTTAACGGAAATACCTAAACCCGCAGAGGTGGACCAACACGCATGAAGCTACGCGTCCGGCCTTCGAAGGTCGAGGGCTCCGTCTCCGCGCCACCGAGCAAGAGCTACACCCACCGCGCGGTGCTCGCCGGCGCACTCTCCGACGGCTTAACCGTCCTGAACCCGCTTGACAGCGCGGACACACGGGCGAGCGCCCGCGCCGCCGAGGCGCTGGGTGCAGAGATCAGCTGGACCGACGGCGACGTAAAGGTCGAGGGCTTCGACGGCAGCCCCGTGGTGCCGGAGGACGTAGTCGACTGCGGCAACAGCGGCACCACGTTACGGCTGTTCACCGGAGCCACCGCCCTCGCAGACGGCGTCACGGTGCTCACGGGCGACGACAGCCTCCGCAGCCGTCCGAACGCGCCGTTGCTCGACGCGCTGACCGAGCTAGGGGCCGTCGCACGTTCGACCAGGGGAGATGGGCAGGCGCCGCTCGTCGTAGAGGGTCCGATGGAGGGCGGCGAGGCGTCGATAGACGGCTCGGTTTCGTCGCAGTTCGTGTCGTCGCTGCTGTTCGCCGCGCCGCTGACCCCGGAGGGTGTGGAGCTGAACGTCGAGGGTGAGCTACGGAGCCGGCCGTACGTCGACATCACCCTCGAGGTGATGGACTGGATGGACGTCTAGGTCGAGGAGACCGCCGAAGGTTTCAGGGTTCCGGGGGGGCAGAGATACCGCGCCGACGAGATACGCGTCCCCGGCGACTTCTCTAGCGCGAGCTACCCGCTCGCGGCCGGAGCCGTCGCCGGCGGCAGCGTCACCGTGGAGAACCTCTACCCCGGCGCTCAGGGCGACACCGCTATCGTCGACGTGCTCGCCGAGATGGGGGCGAAGGTCGACTGGAACCAGGAGGCGGGCGTCGTCGACATCGATTCGGCGGCGCTAGAGGGCGTCATGTTCGACGCCAGCGACAACCCCGACCTCGTTCCCACGGTCGCCGTCCTCGGAGCCGTCGCCGAAGGCGTGACGCGGGTCGTCGAAGCGGAGCACCTCCGGTTCAAGGAGACAGACCGCCTGGAGGCGACTGCGACGGAGCTCGGGAAGATGGGTGTCTACGTAGAGGAAACCGACGACGGACTCGTCGTCGACGGCGACGCGTCGACGCTGGAGGGCGCGGAGGTCGACGGCCGCCACGACCACCGCATCGTCATGGCTCTCGCCGTCGCCGCGCTCGCCGCCGAAGGGGAGACGACAATAGAGACGACGGAGAGCGTCGAGATAAGCTACACAGGCTTCGTCTCGGACATGCAGGCCCTGGGAGCGGATCTGTCCACACTCTGAAGCTCTACTTCGAGGTCCTCCGGTAGACCAGCCAGACCCCAGCTCCGGAGGCGAGCGCTGCGACCGCTGCCTCTAGCAAGAGGTCTGACGCGGGAACCCTGCGGCTCTCATCGTCCTCCGAACCGGCTCGCCAGTCCTCGAGGAACACCTCCTCGAAGTACCCGGCTGCGTCGGTGTCCTCGATTACCACTCCGACCTCTCGGTTCTCGGTCGGCGAGTTCTCGTTCCAGTTGACACTGGAGACGACGGCGCGTTCGCCGTCTACGACCAAGCCTTTGTTGTGGACCGCGAACGAGGACAGCCGCGCCTCGAGCGACAGGTTCTCGTGCTCCGCCATCCGGTTCAGTCGGTCGGCGACCTCGCGGTTCTCCTCCTCGACGTACCACCGTCCGTCCATCTGGAGCTTCACCTCGACTCCGCGGCGCGCCGCCGCGACGAGCTCGTCGACGAAGGGGTTGCCGCCGTCGCTCCAGTTCCGGACGTACGCCTGCTGGACGTAGACGCGGTCGTCGGCTTCCCTCAGGAGACGCGTGGTCTGTTCCACCGCGACGTCTGGCGCAGTGTACACCCCTACCTCGACATCGGCGTGTCGCTCCGAACCGTGAGCAGTCGCCGGTGTTTCGCTGCCGAACCCCGACTTCTCGTGGACGTCGAACTCCGTCTCCCTCCACGGCGTAGCCGCGCCGACGTCCTGGTCTGCCTCGAAGATACGCGTCAGGTGTCGGGCGACGCCTTCGTCCTCCACTACGACACCCCAGCCACGTGTGCCGTCGCCGCCGTCCGCTACGGCTGCGTCGTCCCAGTTCTGGCTCGAGACCACGGCGACATCTCCGTCTACTACGGCGTACTTCGCGTGCACGTACCGGTAGGGTCGACCGCCGCCGCGGTAGACGTCGACGGCGGCGCCGGCGGCCGCGAGCTCGTCAAGCACTCCGGCGCTCCTGTTCGGGAAGCCGCCCGGCGGGCCTCCCTCCAGCAGCATCTCGACCCGGCCGCCGCTCGACAGGAGGGCTTCGAGAGCCGATGCGGTCTCCGGTGACGTGAAGCTGAAGCCGGCGAGCCGGACGGCTTCGTCCGCGGACTCCAGCGCGTCGAACGCGGCTCCGGAGTCCGGGGTGACGTAGACTTCCGCCGAACGAGCTTCGTGGACGCGGTAGTCGAAGTATTGGGCGTCGACGTGCCGCACCCGCCACCCGTCGTCCGTCCTTTCGAGAAGCTCGCCTTCACCGGGCGAGGGCGCGTCTTCGGCTGCTTCTCCGTAGGCGACAGAGTCTATCCTGTCGGTTGGGGAGCGAAGCACGACACGGTCGCCGTCGTTAGCGAGCGCGACGTCGCCTAACGAGTGGTTGCAGGGAGCCCCCTCGGCACCGAAGTAGACGGTTCCCTCCAGGGTCGCGTTCGGCAGACCGGTCACGTGGTACCGGTCCTCCAGCGTCCATCCCGTGGTGTCGGTGGGTCGTGGGAACTCGACGGCGACGTACTCCCCCGCATCCCGGGGCTCGAGGGTGTCGGGGTAGAGCTCGACTATCCTCGGTTCCCCCGTGGACGGAGAGTGGGACTCGGCGGAGGCGACGGCTGCCGACGTCGCAGTGACCGCGACCGCGAGAAGCGTCGCTACGACCAGCAGAACCCCGGCTCTACCGTGCAGTGGAGACCCCATCTCTCGTCGTGTAGAGCCTTTGCTCGGACCTCGACTTGTCTGTTTCCCCGCCTGCTCTCGACCCCTAGTCGTCTGCTTCGTCAGCTTCCTGCTCCGCGTCGACGTCGACCTCGGTGTCCTCCTTCTCGAACACCTCGACGACCTCGAGCGGCACGCCCGGCATCGCCTCGCCGACCTCCTTCTTGCCGATGCGTTCGGCATGGGTGGGGTCGTCGACGTCGTAGACGTTTATCTCGAAGACGAGTCCGACGAGCGCCTGGCCGGCGAACAGGGCGGCGGCGTCGAACGCCTCGCCGCAGGCGGGGCATCCCATCAGTCCGACCTCGACCTCGACGTAGTCCTTGTCGGGGTTGAGCCGTTTGCCGGCCTCGCTGACGGCGACCGACATAGCGTCCTCCACGGTGTCTACGTCTTCTACCATCCAGGCCGCCTCGAGGACGACGGTGTAGTTCATCTCGGGAGTAAGGAGGACGGCCTGGTTCTTAACCGGAACGTTTCCGCGGCGTCGTCTCGATGCGTCAGTCCGCGTCGAACTGCTCTCTGACGAGGTCGAAGGTATCCTCCTGGAGGTCGTAGTCGACGAAGACGACGATGCTGGTGACGCTGCTGATTATCTCGATGATGTTGATGTCGTTCTCGTACAGGGGTTCGACGACGTTGTAGATGACGCCGGGGGTGTCGACGAAGTCGCCTCCTGTGACGAGCACCATGCCGACGTTCTCGCGGACGCTGACGCTGCTGAACTTGTTGTCCTCGACTATCTCGTCGTGCAGGAGGTGCTCCGCCCGACGGCCCTTCTCCTCGTCGACGAAGAACGACATCGAGTCGCTGCCGGTGGAGTGACCGTAGATGTTGATGTCGTTCTCGCCGAGCACGGTGGAGAGACGCGACAGCAGGTTCGGTGTGTCGATGACGCTGCGGCCGGCGACGGTTACGGCGGCGAGCGGCTCCTCCCGCATCCGGACGATGTGGGTGTCGCGTCCCTCGCCCTCGATTGACGTGCCGTCGGCGCGGAGGTCGCCGTGCTGGTAGTGGACGATGGAGACGTCGGTGTCGTCGTCCTTGTACCGGAGGGCGCTGGAGGCGACTACGCCGGCGCCGCGGACCGAGAGGTCCTGCATCTCGTCGACGCTGATGCTGTCGACGCTCTTCGCGCGTTCGACGTTCCGGGGGTCGCCGGTCATGATGCCGTCGACGTCGGTTACGATGACGACCTCGTCGGCGTCGAGGTACCTGCCGAGTATCATCGCGGTGGTGTCGCTGCCGCCGCGTCCGAGCGTGGTGACGCGGCCGTCGGGGCTCTCGCCGAGGAAACCCGTGACGACTGCGACCTCGTCCTCTAGCCTGCGGCCGAGCTCCTCGACGCGCTGCTCGGTCTCGTCCTCCACGAGCTCACCGACGTCGTCGGTGACTATCGGCCATTCGCCGTCGCCGGGTTCGACGAAGAAGCTGTCGACGCCCTGTTCCTCCAGCGCGGCCTTGAACATCCGGACGCTGGTGCGTTCTCCCATGCTGACTATCTCGTCGGCGTCCTCTCCGGTGACGTCTCCGACGTCCTCCATGGTGTCGATGAGGCGGTCCGTGGTGTCGTCCATCGCGCTGACGACGACGCAGACCTCGCTGCCGCGTTCGACCTCCTCGGCGACGCTCTCCGCAGCCTTCCTTATCCTGTCTCCCGACCCTACGCTCGTACCGCCGAACTTTACAACTACGCGAGACATTTTGCTGATTGTAAACCCTTGGGGATTGGTAACCGTTGTCAAGTCGCCGTCAAAAGAGCTTCGGAAAACCACGGTTTTTTGCCCTCAAGCCTCGTAAGAGAACCATGCGGTGGGACAGCCCCGACGAGCGGCTGAAGCTCATCGACCGCGTCCTCGACGAGATACAGCGAGACACCACGGACGGGGTCGTGCTCGTCGAAGGCCGGCGCGACGAGGCCGCGCTGTCGGAGCTCGGGGTAGAGGCGGAGTTCGTCCGGCTCTGCGGAAACGGAAGAGGGCTCGTCGAGACCGTGGAGAAGGTCTCCACGAGCTACGACTCCGCGGTGGTGCTCACGGACTGGGACCGGCAGGGCGAACGGCTGAAGGACGAGGTCAAGGGATTGCTCGAGAGCTACGGGGTGACGCCGCGGACGGTCCACCGGAAACGCCTCCGGAACCTCACTGCGAAAGATATACACGACGTCGAGTCTTTGGCGACACACAGACGGAACGTACGCAGGGAGATCTAGACCTCCGCCGTCGGACTCCCTCGTCGAACGGGGACATCACATGAACTACAGGGAAGCACGCGAGGAAGACGCGTCGAGGCTGGTGGAGATGGCGAACCAGGAGGTCATGCAGCAGAACCTGTCGGAGGAGGCGATGCAGGACCTCGTGCAGGACAGGTCGATGACCGTCGCCGAAGACGAAGAGGACGAGGTCGTCGGGTACGTCAGCTACCGCGTCGTAGACTCCGCCGTCGTAGTCCAGCACGTCTGCGTCGAACCCGACCACAGGGACGGAGAGGTGCCACGCGAGCTACTCGATAGGCCGATGGAGTTCGCGGAGTCCGAGGGGATGAAGACCAGGTTGGCGGTCGACCGCGGCTCCTGGATAGAGGAGGCCGACCTGCTGGAGGGGTTCGAACACGTCGCGGACGCCTCGTTCGGAGACGAGAACCTCGTCATCTACGAGAGGTAGCCCCGCAGCCCCGTCAGCGAGAGCTTCGCACCGCCTGTTCAGAGCACCCTGGGAGCGGCTATCATCAGGAGCATGCTTCCGAACATCGCCACGGAGATAGCGACCACGACCGCGTCCGAGGCCCTCTCGGCCACCGCTTCTTCGAGGGTTCCGGTGGCGGAGATAGCTCTGTCGACGCCCTCCCTCAGGATGTGGCCTCCGTCGAGCGGCAGCGCGGGTATGCAGTTGAACAGGCCGAGGTTGAAGTTCACCCAGCCGGTCCAGTACAGCAGATTGAGGCCGAACCAGTAAGCGCCGCCGAACGTCGCGGCCGGTCCCTCTAGCTCGTAGAAGCCGAGGACGAAGCCGTCGAAGCCGAAGAACCGCGACGACACGATGCCGAGCGGGAGGAAGATGGAGACCAGCCAGTCGACGGGGTCGTACGACGACAGCAGCGAGTGCGGTGTTCCGGCGTCGTAGGGCGTCAACCCGACCTCCTCGCTGCGGCTGTAGTAGCTGACACCGAGGAAACCTCGGTCGGAGTCCCTCGGATGCTCTCCGAGCGTGACGGTCGTCTCGTTCTCTGTGCCGTTCCGGCCGTACTCCACCGCCACCTCGTCGCCGGGGGAGGTGTTCGCGAGCACCCCTTGGAACTCGGGGGCGTTCGGCGTGGGCTCTCCATCTATCGACATCACGATGTCCTCCTCTCGTAACCCTGCTTCGTACGCTGGGCCACTCTGCTGAACCAGGCTGAGCCGCACCCCTTCTACATCTTCCAGTTCGAGGGTTCGCTCGAAGGACTCTCCGTCCCGGGAGAAGGCAAGGGTGACGTCGCCGCTGGCGTTCTCTATCACGTTCAGGTAGTCCTCGTATCCTTCGACGGGTTCGCCGTCGATGGAGCGGAGGACGTCGCCCTGCTGGACTCCGGCCTCCGCGCCCGCGCTGTCGTTCTGCACGAACTGCACGCCGACACCGTCGACGGGTGCGACCGCCGACATCGCGGTCGCGAGAAGGAGGAAGACGAAGACGGTGACGACGAAGTTCGCCATCACACCTGCGGCGAACATACGCGTGCGGCCGCCTCTCTCCGCCGCCTCCACCTCCTCCTCGTCGGGTTCGACGAACGCACCCATCGGCAGTAAGGCGAGCATGACGGCGCCCATGCTGTCGACCTCGATGTCCTCGACGCGGCAGAGCACTCCGTGGCCGCCCTCGTGCACGACGATGCCGAGCAGTAGGCCGAGCACTATCTCGGGCGCCATCGAAAGCGGAAGGAACTCGTTCAACCCCGGCACCACGAGCACGTTCTGCGGCTCCGTTATCTGCGTAGCCGGCGGAGTGTCGAAGATGCTGACGTAGCCGATACGCAGGAGGAAGTAGAAGCTCAGCGCCATAATCACCGCCGCGATGGCGACGCCGACGTTGCCGTAGACCCGCCAGAACCGCTTCGGACGCGCCAGCCGCTCCAGCAACTGCTTGCCGCGGAACGTCCTTATCATCAGGATGGGTCCGTGAGCGCTGGTGTTCCGCTCCTCCCAGAAACCGCGTCTGTCGAGCGCTACCACCGCTGTCCAGTAGACGAGGAACGCGATCAACACCCAGCTCCAGCTGAACTCGACCATTCGTCCGAGGTTGCGGGGACGCCCACAAAACGGTTTTCGTAGTGCGGCACGACGTCGGTGACATGAAGACCGTCTACACCACAGCGCCCGAAGACGAAGCAGAGGAAATGGCGCGGACGCTCGTGGAGGAACGCGTCGCCGCCTGCGTCAACCTCCACCCCGTAGACAGCGTCTACCGCTGGCAGGGAGAGATAGTGGAGGACGGGGAGGTGGCGCTCGAAGTCAAGACCGCGCTGCCGTACGACGAGGTCGAGCGGCGTATCGTCGAGATGCATCCCTACGAGGTCCCCGCAGTCGTCCGGTACGACGTCGACGACGTGCTGGAGGAGTACGAGGACTGGGTGGAGGCTGCGACTCAAGAGATCTGAACGATGCCGCGTCGACGGACACATCCGGCGAACCTCTTTTCACCGCCGCGCGCTATCCCAAGCTAATGGCTAACTCGCCGCCCAAGCTCGACGCGATGCTCTCCGGTCTGGAATCCGGCACCGGCGGATACGCGGAAGCCGCCGAGGACCTCAGCTTCGACGGCGTCTGGAACCCCGAGGTCGACCGCGACGCCTTCATGCCTCTCTCCGTCGTAGCCGACCACACCTCGGACGTCGAGTTCGGCACCCGCATCGCCACCGCGTTCACGCGGTCCCCTATGGTGCTCGCCCACCAATCCTGGGACCTCCAGCGCGTCAGCGACGGACGGTTCGTCCTCGGCCTCGGCACCCAGGTCGAGGCGCACAACAGACGCCGGTTCAGCGTAGAGTGGGGGAAGCCGACGCAGCGTCTCCGCGAGGTCGTCGAATCCCTCCGTCACATCTGGAGCTACTGGCAGGGCGACGCGGAGGAGTTCGGGTACGACGGCGAGCATTACAGCTTCAGCCTCATGACGACGGCGTTCAACCCCGGCGCGATCGACCACCCCGAGATACCCATCTACCTCGCCGCGGTAAACGAGGGCAACGTCCGATTAGCCGGTGAGCTCGCCGACGGCATCTGCGTCCACCCGTTCTGCACGCCGAAGTACCTGGAGGAGAAGCTCGTGCCGTGGCTGGAGAGCTCCGCCGAGGAGCACGGCCGCTCGCTGGACGACGTCACCGTCTCCGCGAGCCCGTTCGTCGTCACCGGCACGTCGGAGAAGCAGATGGACGCCCGCAGGGAGATGGTCCGGATGCGCGTCGCGTTCTACGCGTCGACGCCGGCGTACAAACCCGTGATGCAGGCGCACGGCTGGGAGGACACCGGCCGCAGGCTCTGGGAGCTGTCTCGGGAAGGCGACTGGACCTCGATGGCTTCGCTGGTCACCGACGACATGCTAGAAGAGTTCGCCGTCGAAGCCCCGCCGGAAGACGTCGCCGCTGCGGTGAAGGACCGATGGGGGAGCCACGCCGACCGTATCGCCATCGATGTCGACGAAGGCTTCACCGGGCAGGGGTTCTGGCGGGACATAGTCGACGGGTGGTAGCCCGGGATGTCGCTGGCTACCTGGCTGAGTCTCGCTACCGCGCCCGGGGTTGTCCTCCACGAGCTAGCCCACAGACTCGCTTGCACCGTCCTCGGCGTCAGAGTCACCGAGGTCAGCTACCTACAGCTCCCCGACGAGAGCGGTCGCCTGGGTTACGTCCGACACGTAGTTCCGCGTAGCTACACGAAACGCGTGTTGATATCGGTGTCTCCGTTCGCAGTCAACGTCTTCGTCGCCGCGGGCGTCGTGCTCGCCGCGACGCTGTACTTCGACGACATCGTCCACCGTGCGGCCGCCTACTACCTCGGGTTCTCGGCTCTCTTCCACGCGTTCCCCAGCGAAGGCGACGCCCGAACTCTGACGCCGCACTCCTGGCGCGGATACCTCCATCCAGCGTTCCTGCTTTTCCTGCCTTTCACCGTCTTCCTCCTGTTGTTCACGAGGTACGTCGACAGCTGGTGGTTCTCGGGTCTGTTCGCTGTCGCCGGCGTCGCAGCATCGGCTGTATACGGCGACCTGGTCGTAGAGTTCGTGGGGTTCTGAGGTCGACACGTGTCTCTGCACCGGGTGCCGTACCCCCTCTCTATTTGTCCCCGCGGGTACAGCCAACCGTTATGACGCTGGAGGAACCCGACCTGGACGGCAGCACGGCTTTCATCACGGGTACGACGCGGGGTATAGGTAAGGAGATAGCGCTGGCGCTCGCGGACTGCGGCTGCAACATCGTGTCGACTGGGAAGACTGTCGACGACAGCGACAGCGACCTCGAGGGCACCATCCACAAGACCGCTGAGGAGTGCCGCGACAGAGGCGTCGACAGCCTCGCGATACAGCTCGACGTCCGCGACCCCGACAACGTCCAGTCGGCGGCGGACGAGGCCATCGACGAGTTCGGCGAGGTCGACATCGTCATCAACAACGCGAGCGCGATCCAGATCGGCTACGTCAAGGACATACCGGCGAAGCGGTTCGACCTGATGACGGAGGTCAACGTCCGCGGCACCTACCTCGTCAGCCGCGCCTTCCTCCCGCATCTCGCCGACCAGGACGGCAGCTGGCTGCTGACGAACTCGCCGCCCATCGAGGTCGACAGGTCGCCGGGGAAGGCGGCTTACGCGTGGAGCAAGATGGGGATGTCGTTCGTGACGCTGTCGCTCGCCGGCGAGCTGGAGGACGACGACGTCGGCTGCAACACGTTCTGGCCGAAGACAGCGATAAAGACCCGCGCCACCGAGTACTTCGGCCTCGGCAGCGAAGAGGACTGGCGGGAACCCCGCATCCTCAGCGACACCGTGCTCCAGATACTCCGCGAGGACCCCAGCGAGTTCACCGGCAACGCCCTGCTCGACGAGGAGGTTCTCGGCGACGCCGGTGTCGACGACTTCAGCGACTACAACTGCGTCGAGGGCACGAACCCGCCGCCGATGAGCGTCGAGATGTTCGAGACCGACTTCTGAACCGTCTTCAGACCTCGGTGCTGCGGAACCTCAGGTAGCCGAGCGCCGGCGGCAGCACGGTCCATAGCACCAGCACTACAAGGGAGAACGATGCCAGCGCGTCGAAGCCCTCGAGCAGACCCGAGGCGGTCTCACGGTATGCGACGTTGGGGCTGACGGCGGAGAGGTAGTCGAACCGTCTCGGCAGGTCGGTGAAGCTGCCGGTGGTGAAGTAGGCGGTCGCCCGGGCCGCGAGACCGGTGTCCCAGACGAGCGTGGCGACGAGGAAGAAGCCGACGACGCCGGCTACGGCGCGCGACCTGCTCCGGAACGCCGCCGAGAACCCGAGCGCGACCCCGACGTAGGCAACGCCGAGAAGCGACGTGAGGGCGACGAATCCGAGGTACGTGGAGACGGTGAAGCCGTCGTAGTAGAGCATCTGGTAGACGCCGCCGAACAGGAAACCGGTGACCACGGCGGCCACGAGGACCGCCGAGCGGCCGAGGAGCTTGCCGGCGACCACCTCCATACGGCTGTACGACTGCACGAGCAGGAACCGGAGGGTGCCGGACTCCCTCTCGCCGACGACGGCGGAGTACGCCGACGCCATCCCGAGCAACGAGACGAGGGAGACGGTGACGACGCTGGCTCGACCCGTCGAGGCCTCGACGAAGGTAGCGGTGTCGGCAGTGGAGGAGGGGTCGACGGCGGCGAGCCGGCCGACGAGGTACGACGCCAGCAGGGCGTAGACTACGAACACGAGGGAGAGCACCAGCATCGACCTCGAGCGCACGAGCGTCCGCACCTCCTTCTCGACCACGGTTCGGAGCCTCCCTCCGTCCACTTCATCAAGCGTCATCCTCCTTCCCCCGTGTAGTCGCCGAACAGCTGTTCGAGCGACGTGTCCTCGACTGCGAAGTCCTCGACGTCTACGTGGTCGCGGAGCATGTCGAGGGCTTCTAGCTTCACCGCTCCGCTCTCGCAGGTCACCGAGATCCGGCCGGAGCCAGCTTCCACGTCGACGACTCCATCGACCTCTCGAAGGCCTGGAGGAGCCGAGTCTTCTCCAGAGTGCTGCACGTGGAGTACGGATACGCCTCCTCTGCGCCGTCTCAGCTCGTCTACGCTGTCCACCGCCACCAGGTCTCCGTCCTCCATTATACCCACGCGGTCGGAGACCTTCTCCACCTGAGACAGCACGTGGCTGGAGAAGAACACCGCCGCACCCCTGTCGCGCTCCTCCACCACTATCTCACGCAGCAGCTTCGCGCCGTTGGGGTCGAGGCCGCTCGTGGGTTCGTCGAGCACCAGGAGGTCGGGTTCGCCGACGAGCGCGGTCGCCAGCATCAGCCGCTTCCGGTTGCCCTTGGACAGCTCGCCCGCCCTACGCGTCGCGTCGTCCGCCAGACCGACGCGCTCCAGCGTAGCTTCGGCGTCGACCTCGACGTCCTTCGACTCCGCGGCGAACTCCACGTGTTCGACCGCGGTCAACCTCTCGTAGACTCCGTAGTCCTCGGGGACGACGCCGACCCGCCGCAGCACATCGTGGTCGCCCGCGGGTTCGCCGAGCACCTCCGCGGAGCCGGACGTCGACCGTCTGAGACCCAGCAGGACGTCTATCGCGGTGGTCTTGCCGGCTCCGTTGGGACCGAGGAAGCCGAAGACCTCGTCGTCTTCGACCTGCAGGTCAAGGCCGTCGACGGCGGTGACGTCGCCGTAGGTCTTCGTGAGAGCGGTGGCTTCGAGAGCCGCCATGGCCTTTAGTCGAGCCGTCGCTCCTAATACGTGAGGGTGAAGCCTATGGCCGGTCTGTAACGGAGTCTCCGGGACGTCGCTACGGCACCACACTATCCCTTGAAATCGACTTCTCCAAGTCGAAGTCGAGACCCGCTGCCATCCGCCCGGACACGAACCTTGATCCCACGCCTTCGTCTATCACGAGCGGTCAAAGGGTTCGCGTTCGATGTCGTGGACTGAACGAAAAATTTGGGCGTACATAAAGTTGAAAGATGATCAGAATCTATTGCGTAATGGAGAGATCAGAGAGTGACCCCCATAAATCGCCGGACTTTCCTCACCGCGTCAGTCGCCGCAGTCACGG
>CAZXNG010000002.1:0-25346 GCA_964642065.1 uncultured Halobacteriales archaeon | reverse complement strand
TCAAGCACTGCGGCGAACCCGCCGAGAGCATAGTCCAGAAGGGCTACGGCACCGCCGTCATGAAGCTCGGAACCATCGGCGTCCAGGTGAGGATCATCCCGCCGGACGCCGAGCTCCCCGACAAGTTCGATGTCGCAGTAGACGCCGACACCGAGGACATGGTGCCCGACGCCGCCCAGACCGACGTACAGGTCGAGGCCGCGGGCGCCGGCGACATCGAGGAGATAGTCGAGGAGCCCGACGCCGTCGAGGGCGCACCCGACGAGACGCCGGAGGGCAGCCCCCTCGACGAGCTCCCGGGAGAGGACGAGGAGGAGCCCGAGCCGGAACCCGGGGCCGAGGAAGACGAGGAGACGGACGAGGCCGAAGAGGAGGCCGAACCCGAAGCCGTGGAGGACGAGGAAGAGGCCGCCGAGGAGCCGGAGGCCGAAGCAGCGGAAGAAGCAGAGGAGGAAGCCGAACCGGAGGCAGAAGAAGAGGCCGAGGAGGAGGCCGACGCCCTCGACGACGCCCCTACCTCGGTGGAGGAGCTGGAGGAGCTGTCGTACCGCGACCTCCAGAGCCTCGCGAAGGAGGCCGGCGTGAAAGCCAACCTCAAGACCGAGGAGATGGTGGAGCGCATCGCCGAGGAGCTCGGCTTCGGAGGTGGTAGCTGATGGCGATACTCCGCGCCGACGAGATACGCGAGCTCAGCGACGCCGAGATAGAGCAGGAGCTCGAGGACCTCGAGCAGGAGCTGCTCGCCGAGACCTCGGTGCAGGCGGCGGGTGGTGCGCCCGACAACCCCGGCCGGCTGAAGGAGCTGAAGCGCACCATCGCGCGCATCAAGACCATCCAGACCGAGCGCGAGATGGAGAAGGAGGAGGGAGCATGAACCCCAAGGAGCTGCCGCGACGCGAGCTCGTCGGCCTCGACGTCGAGGCCGACGAGGCCCGCGACCGCGGCTTCGAGGGCGTCTCCGGCCGCGTGGTCTGGGAGACGAAGCACACCCTGGTGGTCGACGCCGGAGACCACGAGGTAGGGGTGCCCAAGCAGGGCACCACGTTCGAGTTCACCGTCGACGGCCGCCGCGTGAAGGTCGACGGCGACGTGCTCGACCGAGAGCCGGCAGACAGAACCAGGATACAGCCAGAGGTGACAAGATGTCCAGCATAGGATACGACGTACCGGTGCCGGAGACCGCCTGCGACGACGACAACTGTCCGTTCCACGGCTCGCTGTCCCCCCGGGGAAGCGTCCTCGAGGGAGAGGTGGCGAGCACCGACATGGAGAAGACCGTGGTCGTTGAGCGCGAGTACGAGGTCAAGGCACCGAAGTACGACAGGTACATGAGACGACGCAGCAGGACGCCGGCGCACTCCCCCGAGTGCCTCGGCGTCGAGGAAGGAGACCGAGTCAGGATAGCGGAGTGCAGGCCGCTGAGCAAGACGAAGAACTTCGTCGTCATCGAGGTCGTCGACGAGGAAGGAGGTGACGCGGCATGAAGGGCATGAAGGCCGACGTCCCGCGCTCCATCCCGAAGGGCGCGAAGCTCGTATGCGCCGACAACACCGGCGCCCGCGAGCTAGGTCTCATCAGCGTGAAGAACTACCGCGGCGTCCGGAACCGGCAGCCGAAGGCCGGAGTCGGCGACGTCGTAGTGGTCAGCGTGAAGAAAGGCGACCCCGACATGCGACGCCAGGTTCTCGAAGCCGTCGTCGTCCGGCAGAAGAAGCCGTTCAAACGGCCGGACGGCACCCGAGTCGCGTTCGAGGACAACGCAGCCGTCATCGTCGACGACAACCGCGAGGCGCGGGGCACCGAGATACGCGGCCCCATCGCCCGCGAAGCGGCAGACAGGTTCGGCGCCGTAGCCGGAACAGCCAAGATGATAGCATGACCGATACAGACAGCAGCCAGCCACGGAAGCAGAGGAAGTCGGCGGCGGAGGCGCCTCTCCATCAGGCGAACAACGAGGTGCACTCCACGCTCAGCGACGAGCTGCGGGAGGAGTACGGAACACGTCGCGTCCGTGTCGCGGAGGGCGACACCGTCGAGGTCATGCGCGGAGACTTCCGCGGACACGAGGCGGAGGTCGTCGGCGTCGACCTGGACACCGAACGCGTCGTCGTCGAGGAAGCCGTCGTCGAGAAGACCGACGGCGAAGAGGTGCCGCGTCCCATCGAGCCCTCGAACCTCCGGGTGACGGAGCTCGACCTCTCGGACGAACGACGTGTAGAGAGGATAGAGGAGAAGGGAGGTGAAGCATGACGCACCAGAAGCGCATCAGCGCACCCGAGAGCTGGCCTCTCGACCGGAAGAACACGGTCTACACCGTGGGCTCGCACGCGGGACCGCACGACGCTGAAGCGGTGCCGCTGCTGGTCTTCGTGCGCGACGTCCTCGGATTCGTCGACAGCGCGAAGGAGCTGAGGTACGCCATCGACGACGGAGGCGTGGAGGTCAACGGCGAAGCCGTCGACCCCCGCACGCCGGTGGGGACGTTCGACATCGTCGGCTTCCCCGGCCGCGACGACTACTTCCGCGTCTTCCCAGGCGAAGGCGGCCGGCTCGCCCTGATACCCGTGGAGGAGGACGCGGCCGAGGACAAGCTCGCCCGGGTCGAGGACAAGACCTACCTCGACGGCGGCCGCGTACAGCTCAACCTCCACAACGGCTCCAACGTCGTCGTCGACGACGGAGACGAGTACTCCACGAACGACTCGGTCGTCGTCGACCTCGAATCCGGCGAGGTCGTCACCTCGTTCGAGTTCACCGAGGGATGCGCCGTCACCGCCGTCGACGGCCGCCACAGCGGAGAGGTCGGAGAGCTCGTCGACCGCACGGTGCACGAGGGCAGCGGAGACAACACCGTCGAAGTAGAGACCGAGGACGGCGAGGCGTTCGAGACCGTGGAGGAGTACGTCTTCGTCATCGGTGAGGACGTCAGCAGCCTCGAGGAGCAGGAGGCCGAAGCATGACTCTGGAGGACGTCCACGAGATGCGGCAGCCCTACGTCGAGAAGGTCGTCGTCCACATGAGCGTGGGCGAAGGCGGAGTCGAGCTCCGGAACGCCGAGGAGATAGTCGAGGAGATAACCGGTCAGGAGACCGTGAGGACGCAGGCGAAGCAGAGCCTGCCGGAGTTCGGCATCCGCCGTGGCGACCCCATCGGATGCAAGGTCACGCTCCGCGGCGACGACGCCGAGGAGTTCCTCGACCAGGCGCTCGACATCGCCGAGGAGGTGCCGAGGTCGTCGTTCGACGACAGCGGGAACTTCTCGTTCGGTATCGAGGAGCACACGGACTTCGAGGAGATGGAGTACGACCCCGAGATAGGTATCTACGGCATGGACGTCACCGTCGCGCTCGCCAGGAAGGGCAAGCGCGTCGAAAGACGCAGCGTGATGTCGAGGAAGCTGCCGGAGAAACAGAGGCTCTCCCCCGACGACGCCGCAGAGTACGTCGAGGATACCTACGGAGTTGATGTATCATGACGACGCGAGACGACCAGACCGGCATCGAACACGAGTGCAACCGCTGCGGCCGCGAGGAAGGCCTCGTCAGCCGGTACGAGATATACCTCTGCCGGCAGTGCTTCCGCGAGGTCGCACGGGACATGGGAGCTAAGAAGTACAGCTGAGGTGAACTAGATATGACACTCACAGATCCGGTCGCCGACGCGCTCTCGACCATCAAGAACGCCGACCAGCTCGGCAAGCTAGAGTGCACGATAGAGCCCGCCTCGAACACGGTGGGCAACGTGCTCGAGGTGCTGCACGACCAGGGATACATCGAGGAGTACAGCTACGTCGAGGACGGCAAAGCAGGCAAGTACGACGTGGAGCTCGCGGGCCAGATCAACGACTGCGGCCCCGTGAAGCCACGTTACAGCGCGAAGAAGGACGAGTACGAGAAGTGGGAGAAACGGTTCCTGCCGGGACGTGACTTCGGCACCCTGATAGTGACGACGAGCCACGGCGTCATGACGCACTACGACGCACGTTCGGAGGGCGTGGGCGGCCAGGTGCTCGCGTACGTCTACTGAGGTGAACAGAAGATGAAGACCACAACAGAGATAGAGATACCCGACGACGTCACCGTCACCGTAGACGGCGACACGCTGGAGTTCGACGGCCCCGGGGGAGTGGTGGAGCGCAAGCTCAGCCACCCCAGGGTCACGGTCGACGTCGAAGACGACAGCGTCGTCATCACCGCGGCGGACGACCGCCGCGACCTCATGGCCACGGTGGGGACCTTCGAGAGCCACGTCGAGAACGCCTTCGAAGGCGTCCAGGACGGGTTCGAGTACGGGATGAAGGTCCTGTACAGCCACTTCCCCATGCAGGTCGAGGTGAAGGGCGACGAGGTAGAGGTACGGAACTTCCTCGGGGAGAAACACCCCCGACGTGCGGAGATACTCGGCGACACCGAGGTCGAGGTCTCCGAGGAAGAGATAACGCTGCGCGGACCCGACAAGGACGACGTCGGTCAGACCGCCGCGAACATAGAGCGGCTGACCTACGAGAACGACAAGGACGTCCGCGTCTTCCAGGACGGCATCTACATAACCCGGAAGCCCGGGATGGAGGTGTAGAAGATGAGCGACGAACCACAGGAGCTCACGGACGTCGACGGCGTCGGAGCGTCGAAGGCCGAGGCGCTGGAGGAAGCCGGCTTCGACTCTGTCGCGAAGCTCAAGGCCGCGAGTCAGGACGAGCTGTCGGAGGCGGACGGCGTCGGCAAGGCGCTCGCCGCCCGCATCAAGGCGGACGTCGGAGGCCTCGAGGTCGAGGAGGACGTCGAGGTCGAGGAGATAGAGGAGGAAGCCGAGGAGGAAGAGGCCACCGAGGTCATCACGGCGGCTCCGCTCAGCGACAAGTCGCCGGAGCTCGACGACGAGACCGCGGACGCGCTCGCGAAGAGGAAGCGCCGGAAGGCAGCTACGCCGAGCTTCCTCAGGCAGGACCACCACAAGAAGAAACGCGTGCCGACGTCGTGGAGGCGGCCGCTCGGCAGCCACAGCCGACGCCGGAAGGGCGTCAAGGGCAAGGGAGCGCGCGCCAGCGCCGCACACGGCTCGCCGAAGGCAGCGCGGGGCCTCCACCCCAGTGGATTCGAGGAGGTGCTCGTGCACCGGCCGGAGGAGCTCGACGATGTCGACCCCTCGAAGCAGGCGGTCCGCATCGGCGGCTCCGTCGGCGGACGCAAGAGGGAGCGCATCGAGGAGAAGGCGCTGGAGGAGGAGATACGCGTCCTCAACCCGACGCACGTCGGCGAGGACGAGGTAGCTGCCTCGGAGGTGGAGGAAGCATGACCGACCTGAAGAGCCAGAAGCGGATGGCGGCCGACATCATCGGCTGCGGCGAGAGCCGCGTCTGGATAGACCCCGACGCACAGGGCGAGATCGCCGAGGCCATCACCCGGGAAGACGTCCGGGAGATGGTGAACGTCGGCCTCATCCGGGAGAAGGAGAAGCAAGGCGTCAGCCGGTCGCGGGCGCGGGAGCGCGACGAGAAACGCAGCTACGGCCACCAGAAGGGGCCGGGCACGCGGAAGGGCAAGGCCGGCGCACGCAGCGACTCGAAGGACGAGTGGAAGGACGACATACGGGCCCAGAGACGCGCGCTCAAGGAGATGCGGGAGGAGGGCGAGATAACGCCCAGCGAGTACCGCGACCTCTACGACCGCGCGAAAGGCGGGGAGTTCAGGAGCGTACGGTACCTCCGGAACCACGTCGAGGGCGAGACAGGAGGAGGTGACTAGAGATGTCCAGTGGAGCAACATACAAGGTACCATTCAAACGAAGGCAGGAGGGCCGCACCGACTACGGCCAGCGGCTCGCCCTGCTGAAGAGCGGTAAACCACGACTCGTAGTGAGGAAGAGCAACAGCAACACGCAGGTGCAGCTCGTGGTGCAGGGCGACCAGGGCGACGAGACACTGGCGCACGCGCACACCGGCGAGCTAGAGGAGTACGGCTGGGAGGCACCGACCGGCAACCTGCCGGCGGCGTACCTCGCCGGACATATCGCCGGCGAACGCGCGCTCGAGCACCACGACGAAGCCGTGCTCGACGTCGGCCTCAACCACGTGACCCCGCAGAACCGGGTCTTCGCCGCCCTCAAGGGCGCCGTCGACGCCGGGCTGGAGGTCCCGCACGGCGACGATGTCATGCCGGAGTGGGAACGGGTCCGAGGCGAACACATCGCCGAAGGCGTCGAGTACGAGGGACGCGACGTCGACACCTCCGACGTGCCGGAGATGTTCGACGACGTCCTCGAGGAACTGGAGGGTGAAGCATGAGCCAGAGCCAGGGAGACCACGACGACTGGGTGCCGAAGACCCGTCTCGGCAGAGAGGTGCAGGAGGGCGAGATAACCTCGATGGACGAGGCGCTCGCCAGCGGCCTCCCGCTGAAGGAGGCCGAGGTCGTCGACACCCTCCTGCCCGGCATGGACGACGAGGTCCTCGACATCAACATGGTGCAGCGGATGACCGACAGCGGCCGCAGGGTGAAGTTCCGGTGCAGTGTCGTCGTCGGCAACCACGACGGCTACATCGGCTACGCCGAGGCGAAGGCCGACCAGGTCGGCGCAGGCATCCGGAACGCCATCGACGTCGCCAAGCTCAACATATTCAAGGTTTCGCGCGGATGCGGCAGCTGGGAGTGCGGCTGCGGCCGACCCCACACCGTCGCGCTGAAGACGCAGGGCAAGGCAGGCAGCGTCGACGTCGAGCTCATCCCCGCGCCACGCGGGCTCGGGCTCGCGTGCGGAGAGACAGCGCGCCACGTGCTCGAGCTCGCGGGCATCGAGGACGTCTGGACGCGGTCCAGCGGCCAGACCCGCACCACCGTGAACTTCGGCAAGGCCACCGTCGACGCCCTGCTGGAGACCGCGGAGGCGCGCGTCCCCGCTCACGCCGACAGGCGGCGGGAGGTGATCGAGTGATGAGCGCGTACGGAGTACTGCAGGTGCGAGGCGAGGTCAACCAGAGCGGCGAGGTTCGCGACACCCTCGACATGCTCAACCTCGGCTCGGTCAACCACTTCACCATCGTCCCCGACGAAGACAGCTACAGAGGCATGGTGTTCAAGGTGAACGACTACGTCGCCTACGGCGAACCCGACAGCGATACCGTCGCCCTCCTCCTCAGGGAGAGGGGCGAAACGCCGGAGGGTGAACCCGTGGACGACGACTACGTCGCCGAGAAATCCGAGTACGGCGACGTAGACGCGCTCGCGGAGGCATTGGTCGACGGAGAGACCACGCTCCGCGACGCCGGTCTGTCGCCGACCATCCGTCTCCATCCCCCCCGCAAGGGACACGACGGGGTGAAGAAGGCGGCGAGCGAGGGCGGCGTGCTCGGATACCACGGCGACGACCTAGACGAACTCCTCAGGAGGATGCACTGATGGCACGAGACAGCAAGAAACGAGGCAGAGGCTCGCGGACGCACGGAGGCGGCTCGCAGAAGAAACGACGAGGCGCGGGCAACCGCGGCGGACGCGGAGACGCCGGCAGGAAGAAGCACGAGTCGCGCGAGCACCCGCCGCTCGGCAAGCACGGCTTCAAACGTCCGCAGAAGGTCGTCGAGGAGACGGAGACCGTCAACGTCGGCGACATTGACCGCGGGGTACGCGGCCTCGTCGAGGACGGAGTCGCGGAGGAGAGCGGCGACGGCTACGAGATAGACGCGGAGGACCTCGGTGTCGACAAGGTCCTCGGCGGCGGACAGGTACGGAACACCCTCACGGTGTACGCCGACGACTTCAGCGACAGCGCGGTCGAGAAGATAGAGGAGGCGGGCGGCGAGGTCGTCGTCACCGCCGAGGAAGACGACGAGGAGCCGTCGGAAGAAGCCGAAGACGGGGAGTGACGGCTTCGAGGTACGGGTCTTTCAAAAAGACTTTAGAACGAGGTAACAGAGGTAGGGCACGATGGGTATCGTAGACATACTGGAGCCTTACATTGTCCGGATGCCATCGGTAACGCGTCCGGCGAAACACGTTCCCTTCAAGACGAAGCTGACGTGGACGCTGGGTATACTGGTGCTGTACTTCGCTCTCACGAACGTCACCATTTTCGGGGTGGACGTCCAGGGCGACCTGTTCGGCCAGTTCCGCTCGGTGCTCGCGGGCCAGCAGGGGTCGATACTCCACCTCGGCATCGGTCCTATCGTCACGGCGTCCATCGTGCTCCAGCTGCTCGACGGCGCAGACCTATTGCCGTTCAACACCGAGGAACCCCGCGGTCAGGCTCTCTACCAGGGCAGCCAGAAGGCGCTCGTCGTCGTGATGTCGATGCTGACCGCCGCACCGATGGTGGCGACGGGCTTCCTCGCACCACGTGCCGACATGGGCATCTCTCCGACCGCGATGGCGTGGATAGTCTTCCTGCAGGTAGCTCTCGGCGGAGTGCTCATCCTCTACCTCGACGAGATAATCTCGAAGTGGGGCGTCGGCAGCGGCGTCGGCCTGTTCATCGTCGCCGGCGTCAGCCAGCAGCTCGTCGGCGGGGTGTTCGACTGGCACGTCGACCCCACCGACCCCGCGGTACAGCTGCTCGGATACGACCTCCCCGTCGGCCTGATATTCCGGTGGTACACGATATTCTTCACGCAGGAGTCGCCTCTGGGCACGGACTTCGCGGTGGCGAGCTGGGACGGGCTCTGGTTCCTCATGACCTACGGAGGCCAGTTCCTGTTCGTCTTCACCACTCTGCTGGTGTTCGCGATGGTCGTCTACGCCGAAAGCGTTCGCGTCGAGATACCGCTGTCGCACGCCCGCGTGAAGGGCGCTCGCGGACGCTACCCCGTGAAGCTCATCTACGCCAGCGTCCTCCCGCTGATATTCGTCCGCGCCATCCAGGCGAACCTCCAGATGATGGGCCAGGTCCTCTACAGCCAGGGCTTCGACTACAGCTGGTTCGCGGTCTACGACCCACAGTCCGGCGTCGCCACTGGAGGCCTGATGTACTACTTCACCCCGATATACCGTCCGCAGGACTGGATGTGGTGGCTGCCCATCGGCCCCAGCCAGGACGTATACCAGGTGCTCATCAGGATGGGCGTCGACCTCGCGTTCCTCTGCGTCGGCGGCGCGGTGTTCGCGGTGTTCTGGGTGGAGAGCGCGGACATGGGGCCGGAGAGCGTCGCCCGCCAGATACAGCGCAGCGGCATGCAGATACCGGGCTTCCGACGGAACCCCGGCGTCATCGAGAAGGTGATGGAGCGGTACATCCCGCAGATTACCGTGATGAGCGGCATCCTGCTCGGCGTGCTGGCGGCGACGGCGAACCTCCTCGGCACCATCGGAGGGGTCGACGGCATGGGACTGCTGCTCGCGGTCTCCATCACCTACAAGCTGTACGAGGAGATAGCGGAGGAGCAGATGATGGAGATGCATCCGATGATGCGGAAGATGTTCGGCGGCGAGTAGCCCGTATCCACACCGCGTTCGCACGTTTCACACCGGTCTGACAGGCATCATCCTTATCTCCGCTCGACGTCTAGGGGATTCGTTGAACGTCGAGTTCATTGGCTCCAAGCGTCTCATGCTGGACCACGAGGAGTTCAGCTACGCAGGCAAGTTCCGGCTGCCGACGAAGAAGGTGGTCGCTCGCGAGTGCGACGGCGACATCGTCGCCGTGCTGTCGTACGACGAGGAAAGAGGCAGCGACGCCGCCCGCATTCGGTACCTCTCCGTCCGCGACGACCGACAGCAGGAGGGCGTCGCAGCCGAGCTCGTCGAACGAGCCAGCGACCGACTTCTCGACGACTACCCCGCCGTCAGGATATCCGTCAACAACCCCTACGCATACGAGGCCGTCCACCGCGCCGGCTTCGGATACAGCGGAGACACCGGCCCCCGAGACGAGGTCGTGATGGGGCGACCCAGCGACGACCCGCGCTACGAGGAGGGTCTGCGGAAGCTGCTTGAAGCCGACCTCCCCGAGGAACAGAGACGTTACGTCAGGCAGAAGCTCGGGGATTAGAAAGACTTTATTCCGTCTCGCCGTAAAGACCGGGACGCGGGCCCATAGCTCAGACTGGTTAGAGCGCTCGGCTCATAACCGAGTGGTCGTCGGTTCAAATCCGACTGGGCCCATCCACTCCGTCCGAACTTGGGGGGGGGGTGGGTGGAGGAGGGATGTCCGCCTTCGCTCGCATCCCACAAGAGATTCAGTCTATCTATACGAACTGCACGAGCACCCCGGTGAACAGCACGAGGAACCCGCCGACTTCGCCGATTATCAGCAGCCACATCGCGGCTCTGACGACGGGTTCGGGTAGGGTCCATCGCCAGAGCACGTAGGGTTCGCGGAACTGGTTGTCGGTGTCCTGCAGGACGCCGTGGACGACGTAAGAGGTTATCGCGGCTGCGAAGAAGAACACGAGCACGGCCACGGCCGCGAGGTCGACGAGGTCGCTCCACGTGCTGTAGACGGAGAACTGCATCAGGAGGACGGCGGCGAACGAGTACAGCAGCGAAGCCCGGTGGGCAGTGTTGACGTAGTAGGGTGCTTCCGCCTCCTCCGTCGCCATTATCCACCGGTACTTCCAGACGCCGGTCAGCAGCCCCGTTAGGAAGAACGCGCCGGCGGCGACTAGCGAGAGCTGTGCAGCGGGCTCCAGCGCGGTCGGTGATGCCGGCAGCGTCATGGAGCGGTCACTGCTTCACGTCGAGGTCGCCGGACGCTCTCCTGCTGACCTTCCGTGTCGAGACACTTCCGGTCTCCTCTTCTCCCATCCAGGGTGCTTTCTTGGCTTCGGTGCGTTCGACCTCGGGTGGACAGGAGCCGTAGCAGGTCTCGCGGTAGCTCCTCCAGTCGCTCCAGCCGCCCCACTCCATGACGAGCGCGGGGTCGACTCCGCTGTCGACGAGGAGACGCGCCCAGGTCCGCCGGAGGTCGCGGCTGTCGACGTGGCGCCAGCCGTCTTCCTCGGACTGTATACGGCATCTTTCGGCGGCCTCGCGTATCCAGTTCTCGATGGTGTCGACGCCGACGTCGAGCAACGGGCTGTCTCCCGGGGCCGAGGCTCCGGTGGAGTACCGGTCGACCGAGGAAGCCATCCACGGGGCGATGGGAGCTAACCTCTCTTCTCCTCCTCCCTCTACATGTATCCTTGTTCCGGCGTCCACCTCGACTACGTCGTCGGCGGTGACGGTGACCACCTCTTCGGCGCGGAGCCCGCATCGAACTCCTAAGGCGAGGGCGAACCTGCGGATGTCTTCGGCGTCGTCGACGAAGACCGTCTGTCCGCCGCCGACGTCTACGAACCCCGTCTGTTCGCCAAAGTCGGCGTTGTCCAGGAGGAAGTCCACTTCGGAGCGATCCAGCCAGACTCGTGCACCTTCGGAGCCGTCGCCGCTCCTGACTCGCATGGCACTACTTGTCGAGACGAGACTAATTTCTTTCGTTGACCTGAGGCGGTGAGTCGGGGACGTACACCCGAAGATACGCCGACGTCGCCGTCTATGGCAGGCTATGCTCCGTACCAGTTGTCGCGGGAGCCCGACCGCGGTTCGTCGTCTTCCTCGTCGTCTTCCTCCTCCGCGTCTGGGTAGTAGTCGCCGGTGAACTCGACGAGGTCGGCCTTCGCGCTGTTGTCGTAGACGGTCTTTATCTTCGCCTTCGCGGTCTTGCCCGGGATGCCGCCGTCGACGCGCACCACGAAGCCGTCGCTGGTGCGACCGAGTCCGTTACCCCTGTCGTCGGCGTCGAATATCTCCACGTCCACCACCTGACCGGGGCTCACGGGGTCCTTGGCGGGACTGAACTCGAAGTAGTCGCACCAGTCGACTCCGGACCGGTCGACGAAGTGCGCGCACTCGGTCTCACCGGTGGCGGCGTCGCAGTCGTCGAGCAAGGGGCATTTGTCGGGCACTGTTAACTACCGGTTGGCTCTCCAGCAAGGTAAACGTAGCGTCACGTACCCCGAAGAGACGCCGACCCTGTGGCTGCCGCAGGAGCGAGGTTACTGACCCTCAGAACGACACCTGGTCGGTTCCGTAGTTGGGTCCGCGGTCGTCGTAGTACTTCCTCCCGACGTGGGACTCGTCGAGGTTCCCCATAACGGTCTCGTGGATTTCCTGGAGGCAGGTGTATGTCGAGGCGTCGTCCATGTCGAGCACCTCCGTCATCTCGGTGGCCTCGCCAGCGGGGCAGTCTATCTCGACGTCTCCGAACGCTTCAGCGAGCTCTCGCCGTGTCACCGGGGGTTCGACGTCGCGTTCCAGCTTCTCGTACACCTCGTTGACGTCCATCCGTGTTAATACCTACCACGCCTGGTTAAACGTCGGACGTACAAAAGTATTTCTGTAACCCGTAAAGTGAATGTGGAATAATATTGGACGAGCAGTAAGGATTTGCGGACGGACATGGGTGGGGACACCTCCTCCGGAACGCCGTCACTCCATCAGCAGATAGGGGCTGACGAAACCCTCCACCAGTCCCGCCAGCACGAACAGCACTGCGAGACCCACGAGCACGAGGTACGCTCTCTCGACCTCGCGGGCCAGAGTGTCGACGTCGACCGAGCCGCGGAGATACCCCCAGGCGACGCCGCCGAGGTAGAGGCCGAGCGCCCCCGATATCAGCAGCGCAGGTATCTCCACCACCCCGTGAGGCAGCACGAACCCCAGGAGCTCCATCGGCTCTACCTCCGTCGCGACCAGTCCGCCGAGCAACGCTCCGTTGAAGGCGAGGGCGAACACCGTCGGGACGGAGAGCGCGAGCCCCGAGTACGCGGAGGTGACCGCGACCGACCAGTTGTTCGCCGAGTAGTTCAGGAAGCCGCCCAGCGGAGACACGGTCTCGAGACGCCCCTGTATCGACGACTCGAAACTCCCGAGGTAGAGGTCCGCCACTCTGAAACCCACCGCGAAGGACGACGCGAACAGTACGCCGGACGCGACCAGCAGCCACGGCCTCTCGAAGCAGAAAGACACCATCTCCCGCCAGCCCCTCCGGAGCTCCGCCTTCAGCCTCGACAGCGCGGAACGAACGGGAGCCGGCAGATACGACGACGAAGCCTCGACCTCGACGTAAGCCGCGGAACCGTCGTCCCGCTGGCTTTCGACACCGCTCTCCACCGGGTCCTTCGGGTGGCCGTGGCTGCCTTCGTCGCCGCCGTAGACCGTGTCGGCGTGTCGGGCGTAGAGGTCGGTCTTCACCAGGTCGAGCGCCGGAAGCAGCGCGACGTAGGCGAGAAGCGGCGTCACCGCGTCCGCGCCTGCGGCCGCGAACACGCCCGCGAACGTGCCGAGCACCGTGACTCCGACGACCGCGACCGCGAGGTAGGCTAGGAAGTCCACGGGCTCCCGCTTCAGGAACCCCAGGTTGCCGCGCACCCCCTCCACCGCGCCGACGTCGTCGACCACGACGGACTGCGGCGCGAAAAGGAACACCAGATGCAACATCAGGACGGAGACCAGCCAGATGAGACCCAGGAGGACGCCGAAGGCGGCCGCGACCACGCCGTCGAAGTAGAGCACGACGAGGCCGCCGAGCATCAAAGCTACACCCGAGAACAAGAGGACGCCGAAAACCTCCAGCAGAGCGAGCACGACGAAGGAGTCGTAGTCCTCCACCGCGCCCGCGACGCCGTCCTGCAGTCCGTCGCCCCCCTGGAGAGCGGAGTACACCGTGTGCACCCTGCCCGCGCCGACGAGAGCGTTCACGACGACGGAGACCAGGACGACCGCGACGACGGACAGCGCCAGAACCGGCACCACCCCGGGAGTGGACACCACGAGGTCGAACGCCTGCGTCAGGGCGTCGGAAGACGCAGGCCCGGCTGTCTCCGGGTCGAGCAGGGAGTCTACGTCGACCGTGGCGAGCAGGTCCACGACCTCTCCCGTGCGCCCGTGGTAGGCGAGTACGAGGTAGACGAGCGCCGCGGAGAGGAACGGCGTGACCCGTACCACCGCGACGCTGCTGATACCCAGCAGGTAGATCGGAAGCACGTCCGACGGCCGCTCCCGGAGCACGCGGCCGGCGGAGTCCAACGCATCGTTGACGCTCATCGGTACGAGACCGGTGCCTCGCGGGCTTACGTCTTCCGACGGAGCACGACGAGCCCCGACAGCGCGGCGACTGCCGCGGCGAAACCCATGCCCGGCATATCCTCGGGCGAGCCGTCCGACTCGTTCCCCGTCTCGTTCCCCGTCTCGTTCCCCGTTTCGTTCCCTTCGCTCTCTCCCCCGTCTGATACCTCTTCCTTCTGGGCTCGCACGTGTTCGACGGCGTCGTAGACGTCGACGATGCCTTCACCGTACCTGACGTCCTTGTCCGCGGATGCGTCGTCCGGCTTCCACGTCGACCGCTCCAGCGCTTCCCTGAGCTCGTCGGGTTCGAGGCGTTCCTCGGTCGTGGACTGCACCAGCGCCGCGGCACCTGCGACGTGAGGCGCAGCCATGCTCGTGCCGTCCATGTCACGGTAGCCTCCGCCCGGGACAGCGCTCACCACCTCGACCCCTGGAGCCACGGCGTCGGGTACGACGTAGCTCTCCGACCAGTTCTCGCGAGCGGCGTCGCCCCACGCCTCCGAGGTGTCGACATCGCCGCCGCCCGAGAACGACGGCACCTGAAGGAACCTGTCGACTGCGCCGACCGCGAAGGAATCGGGCACGTTCGACGGCGAGCTCGTGCACCCCTCGCCTCCGTTGCCCGTGGCCGCTACGACGAACGTCCCCGCGGCTTCGGCGTTCAGAACCGGCTCGACCATCGGACGGACGTAGCGGGAGCCGTCCTCCCCCTCCTCACATTCGACCCCGAAGCTCAGGCTCATGACGTCGGCGTCCTCCTCCACAGCCCACTCCATGCCGGCGTTGATCTGCGCGAACGTGCCGCCGACGTCGAAGACCTTCGCGTGCAGAAGCTCCGCTTCCGGCGCCACCCCGATGTAGACGCCGGAGTCGTCGCCACCGGCCACCGTTCCGCTGACGTGGGTTCCGTGGACGCCGGCGTCGTAGGGCTCGCTGTCCACAGCGACTCCCTGGGCGTCGAACTCGCTCCAGCCTCCCGGTCTAGCGGGGTCCGCGACGTCGTCCGTGTAGAGGTCGACGTCGGGGTGGGAGGGCTCCACGCCCGTGTCGAGGACCGCGACCTTGACGCCGTCGCCCATGGTCTCGTTCCAGACCCCGGTAGCGTTGACGACGTCCACGCCGTAGTCGACGACGTATCCGTGGCTGCTCCGTACGTGACCGATATCTCTCGGCGGACCCTCGTCGAGCTCGGACTCGACCTGAGCCACCCGGTACCTGTAGTTCGGATGGACTCCGACGACGCCCTCTAGCTCGTCGAGCCCGTCGGCGGCGTCTCCCTCGACCTCGACGAGCGCGGAGTTAGATATCCAGAACCTCCTCACTACGTCTACGTCGCCCCGACCCTCCACGTGGTCGACGAAGGCGCTCTGGCTGTCTCTCGCGTGTCTCCTGAGGCCGTCGGCGTCGTCGAGGTCGGAGGGTGCCGGAGTGAACCTGACGACCACCTCGTCGCCACCGTCTCCGTCCTCTTCGACGTCGTCTCCGGCAGACACCCCGGCTCCGACGGCGCCGGCGACGACGCCTGAGCAGACGAGCAACACGACGCCCGACAGAGCCAGCGCCAACAGGACCCGACGTGACCCTGCGTTCATCTTGACGAAACAAGGCGACGGCAGTCCTTAGAGGTATCGGGAGCCTCGGTCGTCCCGGCGTCGATGGGGCACCGAAGCCCCTAAAGCCGTCTACCGACTCCCTCGATATAGATGCCCGCAGCAACCCTCGCCATCGCCACACCCGACGCCTTCGGCGGCGTCGAGGAGCGCCGCCGGATACAGGCGGTGCACGAGGACAACCTCGAAAGGCTGCGGAGAGACGAACCCGTCGTCTACCCCGACGCCGGCGAGGACGAGGACAGCCTCTCCGGCCGCGTACGCGAGTACCACGAGCTGACGAAGGACGAGATACAGCGGCACGGGGAGAGGACGAACGAACCAGGTGCCGGCCCCGAAAGGTACCGCATCCCCGACGACGCCCGCCGCGACGTCGCCGACCTGACGGAGATGACCGCGGAGAAGATAGAGCGCCAGAACAGAAGGGCGTACATCGCCGCGCTCGTCATCGGGGTGCTGGTGTTCGGGCCGTTCGTGACGTTCGTGTCGTACGTGCTGTAGACGTCGCTTGGTCTGGCCGTCCTCGACGACCGAGACCGAGGACCACGGACGTCGACACGGACGTTCCGGCGACCCTTTTTATGATGTAACACCATCTAACCATTAGATGAGCGACCCACGGCGTACGTACGAGATCCTCGACACCGACACCACGGAGCCCCGGTTCAAGCAGGCGCTCTCCGACCTGTTCGACGGCGACGGAACCATCTACCTGGTCAGCGGCTACTTCACCAAGCAAGGCTACCTCAGCCTGAGGGAGGACGTCGAGTCCTTCCTCGACAGATCCCCCGACAACAGGCTGAAGGTGGTGGTGGGCTCCACCTCCGACCAGCTCTCGCCGGGGATAGCACGGGACCTCTGGCGTATGGACGACCGCGACCAGGTGGAGATCTACAAGCGACCGAAGGGGCTCCACGCGAAGCTCTACCTCCGGATGGGGCCCGAACCCGAGTGCATACTCGGCTCCGCGAACATCACCCGCGTCGCCTTCGAGTACAACACGGAGCTGAACCTCCGGCTCAACGGGGGGTCGGGCCACGACCTCGAACCCCTCCACGACTGGGTCGAAGCGTTGATACAGGACTCCGAGAGGCTGCGAGCACGGGACGTCTCCGCGCCGTCGCTCGTCATCGGCTCCGCGCTCAACTGGTCCAACAAGGCCCGGCTCCTCCCCGTGAGCCACGTCGCCCTGCGCGCCACACCCATCCTCCTGCTCCTGTTCCTGTTCGGCGTCCTCCTACTGTTCGTCGCCGGAGCGATAACGAGCCTGTTCTGAAACCACGGCTCTTCAGAAGTCGCGGCCGATTTAGTACGTCTCGATGCGAGAAGCTACGATGCCCGGTCAGTCCAGCCGCCTGTCCTCGCCACCCCGACGGTACTCGTACAGACGCAGATTACCTCCCGAAACCTCGACGTAGGTGTTGTGTACCGGAGCCGTCGACTTCCAGGAGCCCGCGTTCGCCACGACGCCGTCGTGGTTGACGTACGGCGAATGAGTGTGGCCGTAGACGAGCTTGTCGGCGGACATACCCTCGGCGAAGTCGTGCGCCCTCCTCTCCCTTCGGGGATAGACCTCCTCGCCTCCGTCGGCGCGCAGCCACCCTCGTGTCCTGCAGATGACCTCTCGGGCGCCGGCGACCACGGGGTCCTTGAGACCCCGGGTGGGGTCGATGTCGCCGCGGTCCCCCGGCCCCGAGAGGAAGCTCGACACCCGGTTCGAGTGCAGGCCGTCGAACTCGTGCCCGTGGCGGAAGTGGACGCTGACGCCGTCCTGCTCGAGGGTGTAGCTCTCCCGGAAGTCGAGCTCGTAACGTCCTCCGTCGAGGTCCCGGAGGTATACGTCGTGGTTGCCCAGCACGTAGCGCACAGGGACCACGTCGGCCAACCGCTTGAGACCGTCGAGTATACCGGAGGTCTCCCAGGCGACTCCGAAGGGGTCGCGCCGGACCATGTCCCAGAGGTCACCGAGCAGCACCACCTCGTCCACCTCCTCTTGCCGGCGGTGTAGCTCGTCGAGGAACTCCGCGAACGCCTCCGCGTCCGAGTTGTGAGCGCCGAGATGGACGTCCCCCGCCACGACCACCCGGCTCATAGCTCGAACCCGAAGGCCGACGGCATCGGGGTTTGGGTGTAAGGTTCCACGTTCGAACGCCCTAGGGGGCGGGCGCCGATATACCTTTCCCGTCGAAGGAATCTGTGACCGTGTTACATCGTCCGGATTTACCGAACCATCTCGTGCGACCACTTAAAAGGAGACGTGGAAAACAGTCCTTAGCCGCCGGTGGAGTTCGCACTCCATCACCTCCTTCTACCCGGAGACGGCAAACCCCACCCTCCCAAGAGTTATTAGTTGATGATGCGAAACTGCGTTCATGTCCTCGACGGAGCACTCGATAACCATCTCGGAAGACGACATCGACGAAGCGGCCGAGGCGCTCAAGGAGGAGATAAGCGAGAACCTGGACGAAGAACAGGCGGACACCATGGTGTTCGACACCGTGGAGGTGGTCAGCGAGACCACTCGTAAAGAGGGGTTGAGCGACGACGTCGTACGCGACGCGGTAGCCGTGATCCAGAACCGGATCCAGGAGTCGGGACTTCAGAACCAGCTCGTGGAGGAGGGCGCCCGCGTCATCCTCGAGGTAAGCCGCGAACACGACCTCCAGGAAGACGTCGTAGAGGAGACTATCGACGTCCTCAACCACCGCGTCGAAGACGCAGAGCTCGAGGAACAGCTGGTCGACGAAGGCGCCGATGTGATATACCGCGTGGTGTCCGACGCCGACCTCGAAGAGGAGATAGTCGAAGACGTCGGCGACGTCATCAAGACCCGCGTCCGGGAGAGCGGCGAGTCCGAGGCCCTCCTCAGAGACAGCGTCGACGTCATCACGGTCCACGTGCTCAAGGAAGACGAGGAGTACGCCGAGGATATCATGTGGGACGTCGGCGACGCGATAGTACACAGACTTCAGGGTCCCGAGAGCGACCAACTCGTGCTCGACGTCGCAGACATCGTGCTCGACCACCTGCCCGGCGTACGGAGGATGGGTCCCGTACGTACGGTGGTCAAGAAGGTCGCCCACAAGCTACTGGGGCGGAGATCGGATCTGGTAGTCGAAGACGTAGGGAACAAGCTCATCGAGACCATCATCGAACAGGGCTACAGCGACGAACTCGTCGAAGAAGTCCTCGACATCAGCGCCGACAGACTCGTCGACGAAGGCGAGGCCGAGAGCCTGGCTACAGACATAGTAGACGTCGCTATCCAGGACATGATAGACGCAGGCGAGAGCGACAGACTACTTCAGGACACCCTCGAAGCGATCACCCGCGAGATAGAGCAAGAGCAAGCCAGTCTCGCGCTCGTCCAGGCCCTCGTCTCCGACGCCGGAGACGTGATGGTCGAGGAAGGTCAGAGCGACGCCCTCGTTGAGGACACCCTGACGGCCGCCACCGGAGAGATAGTGAGGGCGAACGCCAGCGAACGCATCGTAGAAGCACTGGTCGAGGAAGCCGCCGAAGTAGCTATCGAGGAAGGTCAGAGCGACGCGCTCGTGGACGAGACGCTCGAGAGGACCAGCGAACGCCTCGTGGAGGCGGACGCGAGCGAACGACTGGTGGACAACACCCTCGACACCGCAGTCAGGAGACTGATCGCCGAACAGGTAGCCAGAGACGTAACCGAGGGGATGGAGGAGAGATACCCCGGGGAGTGAGGGGTCCGCCAGGGAAACACCCACCTCTCTTAGATACCGGCCCGCAGGAAGACACAGGTAGGCCCTGAACCTTTTTTAGGCTAGCCGTCGGTGGGATTTGAACCCACGGCCTAGTCCTTACGAAGGACTCGCTCTACCAGCTGAGCTACGACGGCGCGTTGGTCTGGTAGGCGTACAGCGGTTTTAACGGTTGCGATGGAGGTTTAACCGACGCGCTGCAACGCCCTCCTATGCCCGGAGACATGCGGGAGAGCGCCCGCGTCGCCGTCGAGGACTGCATGGCTGTCGCCGGCGACGAGGACGTCCTCGTCGTCACCGACGAACGCCGGCGGTCCATCGGACGAGCGATACACGCTGCGGCGGTGGAGCGCGCCGACAGTGCCGTCTACCTCGAGATAGAGGCCGACGAACGCCACGGAAGGGAGCCGCCGGCGGCGGTAGCGGCGGCGATGCGGGAGAGCGACGTCGTCCTCGCCCCCACGACGCGCAGCCTCACCCACACCCGCGCCCGCATTGAGTCGTGCGACGCCGGCGCCCGCGTCGCCACGATGCCGTCGATAACCGAGGAGGTGATGCACGGCGCGATGAAGGCCGACTACGGGGAGGTCAAACGACGCGCCCACGACCTCCTCGACCGTCTCGAAGACGCCGCCGAGGTACGGGTCGAGAGCCCGCAGGGCACCGACCTCACGCTAGAGGTCGGCGGCCGGAGCTGGAAGCCCGACACCGGCGTCTGCCACGAAGCCGGCTGCGTCACCAACCTCCCCGCCGGCGAGGTCTACATCGCACCCACCGGAGGAGACGGCCGGCTCGTCGTCGACGGCACGATGTCCTCCGTCGGCATCCCCGACGAACCCATAGAGATAGAGTTCGAGGACGGCCGCGCAGTCGAGGTCTCCAGCGACGACCTTGCCGAGACGCTCGACGATGCAGGGAGCTGCGGCCGCAACCTCGCGGAGCTCGGGATAGGCCTCAACCCCGCGGCGACGTTGATAGGCAACGTGCTGCAGGACGAGAAGGTCGCCGGCACCGTCCACGTCGCCGTCGGCGACAGCTCGGGCTTCGGCGGCGACGTCGAGTGCGACGTACATCTCGACGGCGTCGTCACCGAGCCGTCGGTGTACGTCGACGGCGGGGGGTTCGCGCTCGACTTCTAGTACCCGGGCTCGACCTCTAGGACTCGGAACCGTTCTCGGGTTCTTCGGTGACGGACTCGGAGGCGTACGCACCGCTCATCACGCTGGTTCCGTCGTGTGACAGGGAGACCTCGTCGGGTATCTCGCCGTCGAAGGTGAACGTCGCCTCGTAACCTATGGCTACGAGAGCCTGGGTGCAGTACCTGAGATGGGTGTCCTTTCCCACGGTCTCGACGTCGACCACGAGCGCCCCGTCCTCGACGAAGGCCTCCGCGAGACGCGCGGTCGCGCAGCCGTCGTCGCCGACGATAGTGCCGGATACGACGACGCGACCTTCGTCCTCCTGAAACTCCGCGTCTCCGGTTCCCTCGTCTCCCGACGCGTTCTCGACCCCTTCGACGGAGAACTCCGCGTCCTCGACGCCCACGCCTAAGCCGTCGACGCGGACGCCGTCGTGCGACACCTCCGCGGATTCGGCGACGCCGCCCTCGAACGTCGCCTCGACCCTGTAGTCGACCTCTGTGATGCACTCCTGGCAAGCGTCGTCGGTGCGCGCCGTCCGGATGTCGGCGACGAGGACGTCGTCCTCGGCGTCGTAACTCGTGTATCCGAGCTCCGCGGTGGTGCAGGAGTCCGGTCCCGACAGCGTGCCTTCGACGACGCCTACGCTCTCGTCGTCCTCCGACATAGCCTGTGTCGCGGTGTACTCGGCCTCCTCCGACCCCGTTCCACACTCGGAGTTCGTGACCTCGAGCTCGGAGCCCGTGAGCGCGGGCCCGTCGCCTCCGCCGGCTTCGCCGGTGCCCTTCGTCGCGTCGACCTCTTCGCCGTCGTGCGTGACTACGACCGAAGGCTGCTCCTCGTACTCGACGTCGACGACGGCCTCGTACCGTATCGGCTTGAGGACCTCGGCACAGACTTCGCCTGCGTCTTCGGCGTCGACGGTGACGACGTCGACGACGACGGCGTCGCGCCCCCCGTCGTACTCCGCGGAGTCGAGTTCGGCCGTCTTGCACGCGTCCGAGCCGACGACGACGCCCGAGACGCGCAAAGCCCCGTCTTCGAACGAGTACGAAGCCGCCTCCTCGGTATCTCCGCGGCTCGGGGAGGAGGTGAACGACGTGTCCGTCACCCTCGTCCCGCCGTCTCCGTCGGTCTCGTTACCGTCGATGTCGTCGCCGTCGTCCGTCCGGTTACCGTCTCCGCCGTCTATGCATCCGGTCACTCCAGCCGCGCCCGCCGCTGCCGCGGCGGATACGAACTCCCTGCGTCTCATAGCTCGGGTTAGGTGACGACGGGTCTAAGGGGTTACGTAGGCTGAAAAGCCCGTTTCAGTCTCCGCTCCGTCGTTCGACGGAGACGACTAGGTCGCCGTCGTGGTAGACCGAGACTACCGATGGGAGGCCGCCCGAGAGGTCCGCGGTTGCGTGGTAGGACAGCTCCATGATAACGGGGGTGCAGACCTCCTCTGCGTCCGGCAGGTCCGCGGTCTCCACTCGTACCTCGAGGACGTCGGCCCCGTCGTCGTACCCCATGGACTCCATCTCCGCGGTCCTGCAGCTGTTCTCGCCCTGTATCACCCCTCCTAACTCGACCGAGCCTTCGGCGTCGTCGAAGGATACGTCGGCGATGTCTTCGGCATTTCCGGGCACGCGGTCGGTGACGTCGAACTCGCTGGACAGCAGCCGTATCCCCGTCGACGTCTCGTCCCCGTCGCCTCCGCCGCCTCCGTCACCGTCGTCACCTCCATCCTCGTCGCCGTCGCCCGAGCGGTTGTCGCCCTCCCCGTCACCTCCGTCTTCGAGCAACCGGTCGACGCATCCCGACGCTCCCGCGGCCATGGCAGCGCCGGCCCACAGCACCCTCCGTCTCTTCATGTCTCGCGGTAGTGTACCGTCCTCCAAGTATCTTCTCTAAAACGTCGACGGGACGCTCCGGGGGTCGGACCGAGCCCGGACTCCCGTTCGGTGGAGACAGCCAGAAGCTTCTTACTCGTGAGAGCGGAACTTACCTGCATGAGCGAGTCATGGGTCAACGTCTACTGCACGGACTGTGGTGACGAGAGGTCGACGGAGGTGTCCTCGCTGCCGGAACCTTCGGAGGAGCACGAGTGCGAGTCCTGCGGTCGAACCGCGAAGGTCGCGGAGTTCCTCCAGACGGAGCGCGACCTCGAGGTCTACGAGAACCTCAGGGCCTGATGACCCGGGTGAGGCTGATAGGGAAGGACGAGTACGACCTCCGTGAGGAGTTGCGCTCCAGCGAGACCTCGCGGCGGGCGCTTTCGACGTACGAGTTCAAGTACACGCCGCTTGACAACGTCGTCGAGGTCGAGACCGCGACCATCGGCGCGGGTCTCGCCTTGCTCAACGACCTCAACTGGTACGTCCGGAGGTACTGCCGCGCCGCCGAGCTCCTCGACCCCGAGGTCAGCGAGGAGGAGTGGCTGAGCCGCGAGCTCGCTCGGAAGCTGTACGAGACCGAGATGGAGCCGGAGGATACCCGGGAGTACCTGAAGGTCCGCGGCGTCAGGGAGGGCGAGCTATTGGAGCCGCTGTACGCCCGGGAGGAGCCGCCGGAGTACGACCTCGCGGAGTCCGAGTACTCCGTCGTGACACGTATCGACGAGACGGAGTTCCGCAGATGACGACTCCGCGGCGCACGTCGGTTCTACGTCGTGCGTCCGCCGCACGAACCCCCAGAAGATAGTTAGGTGTCGACGTCCTACACGACTCCGGATGACGACCTTCGTGCTCGGCTGGGACGGGCTCGACGCACGTCTGCTCGAGGAGTACGGGATGCAGGGATCCTTCGCCCCCCATGGCAGACCTATGGAGTCGCTCGACAACCCCGTCCTCGGGAAGCCCGACACCTACGAGATCTGGCCGTCGATAATCACGGGAGAGCCGCCGGAGGTACACGGAGTCCGGCTAATCGACGACGACGTCGGCGCGAGGTTCGACAGCCCGTTCCTCCGGTACGGAGCGAACCTCGTCCACCGATTTCTGCCCACGGACACCCGGATCTGGATAGGGTTGAAGCTACGGAACATGGGGTTCAGCCTGTCGCAGAAGACCCCGGACTGGTACTCGGAGCGCGACGTCTCGACGGTCTTCGACGGGAGAAGGTCGCGCGTCATCACGGTTCCGAACTACGTCACCGAGGAGGACGGCGACGTCGGCCTTGACATCGGCTGGAACGGCAAGCACGCGGAGATGCTGTACGCCGACGCCGACGTCGACGAGGAACGCGTGGTCTACGAGCCCAAGAAACGGCCGGAGAGGGTGGACGAGTGGCTGATGGCGGAGTCGAGCGAGAAGATAGGCGCGGTGCTCTCGGCCGCCGACCGAGACCACGACCTCGTGTTCGCCTGGCTGCCGTACCTAGACACGGTCGGCCACACGGTGCCAGCCGTCGACGACCCCGACTGGCAGAGACGGGCGTACCGGAAGGCCGCGACGCTGACCGACGCCGTCCACGGCGCGCTAGACGAGGACGACACCCTCGTCGTCGTCAGCGACCACGGCAACCGCGACGCCAGACACACCGGCGACGCCTACATCGCCTCGACCGACCCCGAGGTCGTCGAAGACGTGGAGTCCGTGCTCGACGTCAGGGCGGCGATAGAGAGCACCTTCGAGGAACCCGAGACCGCGGAGGCCGAGGCGGTGGAGGCCTCCGGTGGCGCGCGTGCGTCGGTCGACGTCGGAGCGGAGGCGGAGCCCGCGCCCGCGGAGTCCACTGAAGCTGTCGAGCCGGAGAAGGCGGAGGCGGACGACGACTGAGCCGCTGCGCGAGGTAGAGGAAGCAGCTACAGCGGCCGACGTCCCCGCATGCCCTCGTCGACGGGGTGCCAGTAACCTACCTCGTCCTCGCCCTCCATCCAGCAGAGGTAGACCTCCTTCTCGCCGTCTTTCCCTTCCCGCAGATGTGGGAAGTCCAGCGTACCCTTCTCGAACGTCGGGTCCTTGTAGAGCGCACCCGTCTCGTGTACCTCGTCGAGCACCTGCTCCAGACGCGCGAGCTTCTTCTCCACGCGTTCCACGTCCTCGTCGTCGGGTTCGCGGACGAAGCTCCGGCTCGGGAGGTCGTAACCCAGTGCGTCGAGGTCGTGCCGTATCTCAAGCACCTCCTGCACTAGCGGCCGCAGGCTCTCCAGCGCATCGTTCGCCTCCTCGACCGTGAAGTACCGTTCGTGTTCCACGGTCGGTAGAAGACGTCCGTCTACGTCGTCGTTCCGGTCCTCCCTAGCTTTATTGAGCGACCCTTCTAAGTACGCGGCATGTCAGAGGAGATAGAGGCGAGGCTCCCCGAGGAGGACTCGTTCCAGCCCCCCGAGGAGTTCGTCGAACAGGCGAACTACAACGACCCGTCGATATACGACAGGTTCGAGGACGACTGGCCGGAGTGCTGGGAGGAGGCCGCCACCCTGCTCGACTGGTACGACCTGTACGACGAGGTGCTCGACGACTCCGACGAACCGTTCTACGAGTGGTTCACCGGCGGCAGCCTGAACGCCTGCTACGAGTGCGTCGACCGCCACATCCCCGAACGCGGCGCCGAGGTCGCGCTGAAGTGGGAGGGCGAACCCGGCGAGACCCGCGACTACAGCTACGAGGACCTGTACGACGAGGTCAACGCCGCCGCAGCGGCGCTCAGGAGCCTCGGAGTCGAGGAGGACGACGTCGTCTCCGTCTACATGCCGATGCTGCCTGAGCTCCCCATAGTCATGCTCGCGTGCGCCCGCATCGGCGCACCCCACAACGTGGTGTTCGCGGGCTTCAGCAGCGACGCCCTGGCGACCCGTATGGAGAACGCCGAGAGCGACTACCTCGTCACCGTCGACGGCTACTACCG
>CAZXNG010000001.1:23722-26039 GCA_964642065.1 uncultured Halobacteriales archaeon | reverse complement strand
AAGAACTACTTCTACCCCGACCTGCCGAAGAACTTCCAGATAACCCAGTACGACGAACCCATCAACGTCGACGGGGAGATAGAGGTCTCTGTCGAGGACGAGACGAGGTCCGTCGGGATACGTCGCGCGCACATGGAGGAGGACCCGGGTTCTCTCGTCCACAAGGGAGGCTCCATCGAACGGTCGAACTACACCCTCGTCGACTACAACCGGTCGGGGACGCCGCTGCTGGAGATAGTGACGGAGCCCGACGTCGGGAGCCCGGAGGAGGCGCGCGCCGTCGTCGACAAGCTACGGGAGATACTCGAGTACCTCGGGGTGTTCGACGCCGACCGCGGCGGCGCCCTCCGCGTCGACGCGAACGTCAGCATCTCGGTCGACGGGGAGGAGGGCACCCGCACCGAGGTGAAGAACATCGGGTCGACAAAGGGTGTGGTGAAGGCGCTCCGGTACGAGGTGACGCGTCAGAAGAACCAGCTGAACCGCGGCGGCGAGGTACAGCAGGAGACCAGGCACTACGACGACGACCGCGGCGTCACCGTCACCCTGCGGGAGAAGGCGGAGGAGAAGGACTACCGGTACTTCCGAGAAGCCGACATCCCCGTCGTCGACACCACGGAGTACGTGGAGGACGTGGAGATACCGGAGCTGCCGGACGAACGCCGCGAAAGGTTCCGCGAGGAGTACGGTCTCTCCGGCGAGGAGGCCTCGAAGCTGACGTCGACGAAGGCGGTGGCGGACTTCTACGAGGAGGTCGCGGAGGTCGACGCAGAGCTTGCGGCGACGTGGGTGGTGGACGAGCTCCTCGGAGAGCTCAACTACCGCGACATGACGGTGGAGGAGGTCGACGCGGCGGAGTTCGCCGGCCTCGTCCAGCTCGTCGTCGACGACGAGGTGACGGACGCGAACGCGGTAGAAGCCATCCGGGGTTCGCTGGACGGCGACCTCGGCTTCGTCGGCTTCGTTGAGGAACGCGGTCTCGGCGTCGCCGACGAGGCCGAGACCGTGGAGGCGTGTCGCGAGGCGGTCGAAGACAACCCCGAAGCGATCGAGGACTACCGGTCGGGGGACGACGAGGCGCTGAACTTCCTCGTGGGTCAGGTTATGCAGGCGACGGGGGGGAGCGCCGACCCCGCGACGGTGAACGAGGTGCTGCGCCAGGAGCTCGACGGGGAGGGATAGCTTCGCCGGCGGTCTGTCGCGGTCTCGGGTGCGTAGAGCTCACCGAAAGCATTTGTCGCCCGTACCCTCATGTCCACTTGATGTTCGACATAGACGACGTTCTCGTCGCCACCGACGGAAACGTGGGAAGCAGGGAGGCCGTCGAGCTCGCGGTCCAGCAGGCGAAGGCGCAGGACGCGACGTTACACGCCATCTACGTGGTGGACAGCGAGGTCTACGAGGCGTACAGCGGAGACGAGTACGTCCACGACCAGGAGGGGCTGGAGACCGCTTTGGAGCAGGAGGGGGAGGAGGCGCTGGACGAGGTCGAGGAGAAGGCAGGCGACGACGTCGACGTAGTCCGCGTGCTCCGTCACGGTGCTCCTCACGAGGTCATACTCAGGTACATCGACGAGGCCGACGTCGAGCTCGTTGTGATGGGGACGGAGACCAAGCCCGACGAGTTCCGGAAGATGCTCGGCAGCGTGACGGAACGCGTCACCCGGCTGTCGGAGAAGCCGGTGATGGTGGTGAAGACCCCGACGCAGGGTTAGTCGGAAGCGGAGCAGCCGGCGAACGGGGGAATGGAAACACGTTTTTGTCTGGGGAGAAAACGGGAGTCTGAGAGACAAGTATGCCAGAAGGAACTGTCAAGTTCTTCCACGAGGAGAAGAAGTACGGCTTTATCGAACTGGAGAACGGAGAGGCGGAGGAGGTAGACGACGACGAGGACGTCTTCTTCCACATCAGCCAGGTCCGCGGCGCCGTCATCGAGGAGGGCGAACAGGTGAAGTTCCGGCTCGAGGAGGGCGACGAAGGCCTCCGCGCCGCCGACGTCGCCAGAATCTAAGATGGTCACAGAGGGAGTCTACCCCGCCATAGTCACGCCGTTCGACGGTAACGGAGAGGTAGACTACGACGCGCTGTCGGACGTCGTCGGCCGGGTCGAGGACGCGGGAGTAGACGGCGTAGTGCCCTGCGGCTCCACCGGCGAGAGCGCGACCCTCACACACGAGGAACACAAGAAGGTAGTCGAACACGTCGTCGATGTCACCGACACGGAGGTCGTCGCGGGAACCGGCTCCAACTCCACCCACGAGGCGTTAGAGCTCACCCGTCACGCGGAGGAGGCGGGCGCGGACGCCGCTCTCCTGAT
>CAZXNG010000001.1:0-23622 GCA_964642065.1 uncultured Halobacteriales archaeon | reverse complement strand
GACGTGCCCGAGGAGAGCCGGAGAGAGATACGCGACGCTCTCGAACGGTACTTCTGATGACCGTAGACGTCGCGGTATACGGCGCCACCGGGAAGACAGGACGGCTGGTAGCGGAAGCGGCGGAGGAGGACGACGGGTTCGAATACGTCGGCGGCGTGTCCGCGACCGGCGACGACGGCACCGTGTCACCCGACGAAGCCGCGGAGCTCGTGGACGAAGCCGACGCTTTCGTCGACTTCTCCACACCGGAAGGTACCTTGGCCGCCGCCGAGGCGGCCGTCGACGCAGGCGCCTCGCTCGTCGTCGGAACCACCGGTCTGGACGCCGAAGCCGAAGCAGCACTGGAGGACGCCGCATCCGAGGTGCCGGTCGTGCGGTCGTCGAACTTCTCCGTCGGCGTCAACGTCTTCTGGAACCTCGTCGAGGAGGCCGCCGAGGCTTTTCCCGACCACGACTTCGAGGTCACGGAGACACACCACCGCGACAAGAGGGACGCGCCGTCCGGAACCGCGGAGACCGTCGTCGACAGGATACAGCGGGCGGTCGGCGAACGCGACGTCGTCCACGGCCGCGAGGGCGAGTCCGAACGCGGCGATGAGATAGCAGTTCACTCGCTGCGCGCCGGCGACGTAGTCGGCGAACACGAGGTGCTCGTCGCCGGCGAACAGGAGTCTCTCTCCCTGACGCACTCGGCGTACGACCGACGGGCGTTCGCGGAGGGCGCGCTCGACGCAGCCGCGTACGCCGTCGACCGCGAGCCAGGTCTTCACTCTATGGACGACGTCCTCGAAGGATGACGGCCGACCTCTTCGCGGTTCAGCGCTCCACCACGCCTCGGTAGACCCGCTCCGCCGCACCGTGCAGGTAGGCGATGTCGCCCTCGAACGACACCCTGAGCTCTCCACCTGGGGTCTCGGTCTCCACCTCGTCGTCGACGTGGTCCAGCAGCCTTGCGACCGCTGCGACCGCGACGGCTCCGGTGCCGCAGGAACGCGTCTCCCCCTCGACGCCGCGCTCGAACGTCCTGTAGACGTAGCGGTCGCCGCGGCGTTCGACGAAGTCCACGTTCGCGCCGTCGGGGAAGACGGAGGCGTGACGGAGCCGCGGTGCGACGGCTTCGACGTCGAAGCCGTCCACGTCCTCCACGAAGACCACCGCGTGAGGTACGCCGGTGTCGACCGCGGTCGTCCGGTAGCCCTCCACCTCGTCGTCGACGATACGACGGTTCGCGGGCACGTCCTCGGGTTCGAAAGACGGCTCCCCCATCTCGACGACCGCTTCGTCGTCGCCGTACCGTACCGTTCGGACGCCAGCTGGCGTCTCTACCTCGACTTCCGCGCCGGCTTCGTAGTACCCCCTCTCGACGAGGAACCGGGCGACGCACCGGAGGGCGTTGCCGCACATCTCCACCGGGTCTCCGTCCGGCTGGTACAGCCGCATCCGGACGTCCACGTCGGTCTCCCCGTCGAGGAACGCGACGCCGTCGGCTCCCACTCCGGTTCGTCGACGACAGTACTCGGCGGCGAACCCAGGCTTGTCGCCGTCGGCTACCTGCTCGCCGTCGTGTTCGTCGACGACCGCGAAGTCGTTGCCGTTGCCGTGGAGCTTCACGAACTCGACGTCCTCGCTCACGACGTGGGGTTCACCCCCAGCGCCTTCCGGAGTATCTGGCCGAAGCCGAACGAACACAGGATGTACCACAACAGCCAGCCCTCGAGGAACCCGGGCCAGCTGAAGACGCTCTCGCTGAACTCCCTCTCGCCGACGAAAGGCATCTCCAGCACCGGCATCGGATCGATGTGTGGAGTGCCGCCGAAACGCGTGCTGAACGTCCAGAACATCCACAGGAATATCGGCAGCGTGAACACGAGTATCCAGACGCTGGGGCGGAACTGCATCTTGAACATCTTCATCTGCTCGCCCATCGCCTCCATCTGCTCGTCCTGCAGCTCCTCCTTCCGGCTCTCGTCGCCGCTCATCTGCGCCTCCTTCAGCTCGCTCTGTATCTTCTTCACCTTCTGCTGCTGTATCTTAATCCAGTCCCAGTCCATCAGGTAGAGCTGGAGGTAGCTGCTGTACAGCCCCGTAAGCATCGCGAGCACGAGGACGACGAGATAGAGCGGGAGGCCGAGAGAGTCGTGCAGCGGCATGACCACTGTGCCGATGAGCTCGCCGAACACCGCCTGTATGTCCTCGTCGCGGTAGCCGAAGACGATGAGGAAGACTCCGAACAGTGCCACGACCTTGTCGTATATCGACCAGCTGGTGTCGATGTCCTCCTGCTCGTCCTCGTACTCCGCTATGACGTCGTCGACCGCGCTCTTCGCCTCCGCGTCGATGCCGAGGACGTCCTCCACCGCTTCGAGGTCCTCGAGCACGAATCCCTCGCCCCCGCTCTCCTCTAACACGCCCTTCTCTATCAGCCGACCCCACTGTCCGCTGGAGGCGTCGTCGCGGACGTCCGCCCACCGGACCTCGCCCTCCGCGTTCTCGACCCGGGCGACGCTCTCCAGAACCTCCGCTAGCTCGGGGTCTTCGTCGAGGAGGTTCTCGACCTTCGTCCTGACGTTCATGGCGGGATATCGACCTCCTCCTCTCTCTCGTGTTCCGGTATAGGCATCTCTACTCCAGGGTGTCCGCGAGCTCCTCTGCGGCTTCTTCGAGTCCTCCGTCGGGGTTGTCGACGGTCTTCACCGTCGCCCCCGTCAACGTCGCGTAGCTCATCGCGGCGGCGCGGTTCATCTCTTGGTGTTCGTCGATGCTCTCCGTCCCCTCGAAGTCCCGTTCCCGGGTCTCGTCGTCGAGCCTGCGGAACAGGATCTCGTCCGCCGTCGCCTCCACGAGCACGACGACGTCCGGCTGGAGCCCCCGCAGCACCCACTCGGGGAGACCGGGGAGGTAGCCATCTGGTGTGCTGATGGTGCAGTGGGTGTCGACGACGACGTTGGAGTCCTCCGCCATCTCCGCGATGCGTTCCCCCGCTTGCTTCTGGACGTCCCGCTGGTCCTCGCTCGGGAGCTTCCTCATCTCGTCACGCTCCTCCACTAGACCCTCGTCGCGAGCGACCTCGAGCATAACGGTGCCGAAGGAGACGACCTCGTACTCGACGTCCCGTTCCTCTAGCTCGTCGAGCGCGTGCTCCGAGAGCGTCGTCGCTCCCACGCCTGGAACCCCGGTCAGAACGGCTACTGTCATGTCGGAACCGAGTCTCCGCAGGGTTAAATATCAATTCCTTCGGCGCCGGACGACAGATGTGGTCTTCTGCGTCCCGTGTCGGCATGTCGCGGACTCCCCGATGGCTTTATCCCGCGTCGCCGGGAAGCCCGGTGTATGAGTGGAGACGACAAGGTCGACAGCCTGCGAGACACCTTCGAAGAGGTGACGGGTTCCACAGAGGTCCACGAGGAAGGCGGCACCGAGAGAGGTACGCTGAAGTCCGACGACGAGCAGCGAGAGGACGTCCGTGAGGTCGTCGAGGAGGTCGGACGTGAACACGGCCTGCCGGACTCCGTCGGCGTCGACGAAGCCGTAGACGTCGTCTTCGGGTTCTTCCGCGGCGAGAGCGACTCCGGGCTTGCGGGCGAAGTCTCCCTCGACGCGGACGAGGTAGAGCGAGCTCGCAGGGCGCTTTGTCTCGTACGCGACGACGAGGAGCCGACGGAGGAGACGGAGCGTCGTGACGACGAGGGAAGGTACTCCATCAGGTTCGACTCGCTGTTCCCCGAGAGCGACATCTCCGGAAGACTCACCGAAGGCGTCGAGGAGATGGGGCTGCAGGGCGCGACGGAAGACAGTGAGGTAGACACGGAGTTCTGAGGACGGGATGAGCGAGAGTACCATCGGGGTGGAGGAGGCGGCGGACGTCGTCTCCCGCGGAGGCGTCGTCGTCTACCCCACGGAGACGGTCTACGGACTGGCGGCTTCGGTCGACCACGTCGAGGCAGTCGAACGTGTGTTCGAGGTCAAGAGACGGAGCCGCGACGAACCGCTGTCCGTCGCCTTCGAGGACGTCGACGCAGCGCTCTCCCGCACCACGCCGTCGGAGGCCACCGAGGAGTTCATGCGGGAGGTGCTGCCCGGCCCGGTCACGGTACTGGTGCCGAACGGCGCCGTCGACGACGCAGTGGTAGCAGGCCGCGATCTCGTGGGGGTTAGGGTGCCGGACCACGCCGACGCTCGGAGAATCGCCGCTCTCGCGGGCCCGGTCACCAGCACCAGCGCCAACACCTCGGGAAGGCCGGCTGCAGCGTCACCCGACGACCTGGAGCCACGCGTGGTAGACGAGGTCGACGGCGTCGTGGCCGCCGAGGAGGACATCGCCGTAGGCTCCGGCGAGGCGAGCACCGTGGTCGACGCCTCGGCGTGGGAGATAGTGAGGGAGGGTGCCGACGTCGACCGCGTCCAAGCCCTAGTCGGGAAGTAGCGTACAGAGACATCCTGAACCACCGTCGCGCCGTCAGTCGAACAGACCCTCGAACCGCTCGGTCACCCTGCTTCCGAATCCGTCGCTCTCAGACGACGAGGGAAGGCCGCCGAGCTGCTTCAGCGCGACGAGAGGTGAGTCGACGCCGCATCTCTCGCGGTAGCTGCAGCTGATGCATCTCCCACGCTGCCGCGTCCTCTTGGGTGGGTCACCCGACTCCAGTTCGTCGAGGATGTCGAGTAGCTCGTCGACCCTCTGGTGGTCCTCGTCGTCTACCTCGACGGTCCTCACCTCTCCGACTCTCGGGAACTCGACGTGGACCCTGTCGGCGGGTTCGAACCGGGTGTCGAGGAGCCGTTGTACCGCGGCGGCTTCGACGCGCTGGCTGGGCCAGACGCCCTCTCGCGGTGGAGAGCCGGCCTTTACCGACGACGCGACGTACCCCTTCTGGGTAGATACCGCCTTGTCCACGGTTCCGCGGAGGCGGCCCGTTTCTACGTACAGCTGCTCCTTGTCGGGCTCGGTCAACGTCATCCAGAGTTCGGGTTTCCCGTCCCTGATACGTTGGAGCGACTCGACCGCGGCGTCGACATCTACCTCTTCCTGCAGCTCTCCGGGTTCGATGTCGGCAAGCTCCGCTGCGAACACGAGAGCTTCGCCGGTGTCCTCGACGAACCTGTCGTAGTGGTGGGCGAGCTCGGCGACTGCGACGTAGACGTCGGGCACGCCGTCTTCGGCGTCGTCGTGTCGATCGTAGTACGCCTGTCTAGGGCAGTATGCGGCGCTGCGGAGCTCCCCGACGTGGTGCACGTACGTAGCTGTATACGGGGCTTCACTTGAATGTTTCCAGTAATCCATGGATTTATGTGTTAGCAGCCCGAAATATGCTGGCTATGACGCCAGTATCGATAGGTGAACCGGTGTACGACGGGGAGGGCGAGCTCTTGGGCGAGGTCCGGGGGCTAGAGGAGTCGGGGGTATACGTCTCGGCGGAGGGGTTCGATCCCGCGGAGGTCGACCACGAGACGGTGAACAAGGACCTCGGCGAGGGAGAGCTCGTCTGGAGGTGCGGCTCGTGCGGTGAGGTCGGAAGGATAGACGAGATGCCCGAAGAGTGCCCCTCCTGCGACGCACCGAAGACGGAGCTCTACTACTGGACCGAGGACTGAGGAAGCAGGAGCCGCGCTCTTCCCTCTCCCGCTTCTCACACAACGAAGGACTTATGAAATCGCCCGACAACCATGAGATACGACGCCGAGACGGCGCTACGGACTGGTTTCGGCGTTCGAGGATGCGACGCGCGCCGGTGTTCCGCGGAGCGAAGCGACGCGGGGTACGGTGCGAAAGAAGTGAGCGCCGGTGGTGTAGTGGTATCACATGGCCTTGCCAAGGCCATAACCCGGGTTCGAATCCCGGCCGGCGCAGTGAACGAACTTTTGTGAGCGAACGAGCAGGCCGGGATTCGGAGCAGTGAACGTAGTGAGCGCCAGCGAGCGTATGCGAGCATGCCTCCTCCGTCCACACGTTCGGATGAAGTGGGACGGCGCGGATTTGAACCGCGGTCTATGCCACCCGAAGGCACAAGGATACCAAGCTACCCTACCGTCCCTCGCCCGCAGGTAGCCGGTGGTTCGAGGTAGGTCTTTCGGTTGTGGAGAACGAGGAGACCGGCTCGTCCGCTCAGTCCTCGGGTTCGGAGTCCGGCTCTCCCGAGTAACCTGCGACTGCGTCGTAGTTCTTGAACAGCCACATCACCGCGACGCCGGTGGCGACCACCACCGAGAGCACGAGGGCTATCGTCCACTCTCCGAACAGAGCGGCGAAGACGAACAGCACGACCACCGCGAAACCCAGGACGCCGGCGACCAGTAGGTCTACCCTGGGTTCGTCGCCCGTCGTCTCCGACTCCGTGCTCTCGTATGCGGGGTCGGAGCCCAGAGCGTCGACGCCCGCGGGCTCCACCCGGACAAGCGTGTGTGACTCTTCCGAGTCGAAGCCAGCGGAGACCTTCAGCAGCGCTTCCTTCTCCTCCTCGACGAGTCCGACGTTCACTTCGACGGACTCCCGGTCGTCCACGAAGACAGCGTCGTCCATCAGTCCGAGCTCCTCGCCCGCTTCGCCCTCCACCGAGAGCGTGACGTGAGAGGGATGACCGCGGTTCACGATCTCGACCTCGAAGTCCCCCGACACCGAGACCTCGTCCCTGTTCGCTCTTACGGAGCCGTCGTCGACCACGACCTTCAGCGTCACTTTCCCTCTAGTCCGACAGGCGTGGTATTAAAGTTACCTGCGGCCTTCTTCCGGATATTGCAGGTACACTGGCACCGCGACGACCTCCGAGCGGAGGACAACCCAGCGCTGGCATCTGGGGATGGCGATGAGGACGTAAGACCCGTCTTCGTCTTCGACCCCGCGGTTCTGTCGCGAGCGTCCGGCGTCCGCGTCTCGTTCCTGCTCGACTGTATACTCGACCTCCGGAGGGAGTACCGGAGACGCGGAAGCGACCTCACCGTGCGCCACGGCTCCCCGGAGGACGTCCTCGTCGAAATCGTCGAAGCCGGAGACACCGTCACGTGGAACCGGGGTTACACGCCGCTCGCTCGCCGGCGGCAGCGGGCCGTCGAGGAGGTGCTGGAGAGCCACGGAGCCGATCACGATGCATCCGACGGCGTGGTACTTCACGCGCCCACGGAGATCTACAGTCAGGCCGGCGACCCATACAGCGTCTTCAGCTACTACCAAGACAGCTGGCTCGTCCTCGAGAAACCCGAACCCGTGAGGGCATCCGAGGAGATGCTGCTGGAGGGCGAGACCGACGTCGCAGTACCGACCATCGACGAACTGGGGATCGAGGAGCCCGAAGCAGACCACCAGTCAGGGGGACTGCAGGAGGGCGTCCGCCGGCTCCGTGAGTTCTGCGACGGCGACGTATACCGGTACGCAGAAGACCGCGACAGGCCCGCGGCCGACTCCACCTCCAGGCTGTCCCCCCACCTTCGGTTCGGGACCGTAGGACCGCGGCAGGTCTGGAGCGCCACCGTGGGCGCCCACGAAGCCGCGGACTCCGAGGCTGGCCGCGATGGGGTCGAGGAGTTCCGCCGGCAGCTCTGCTTCCGAGAGTTCTACACCCAGCTCCTCTACCACCACCCCGAGACGGTGACGGAGAGCTACCGAACGGAACCCCGATGGCGGAGCGCGCTGGAGGAGGTGGAGCGGTGGAAGCAGGGTGAGACCGGCTACCCGTTAGTCGACGCAGGCATGCGTCAGCTACTGGAGGAGGCCTGGATGCACAACCGCGCCAGGATGGTGGCTGCGTCGTTCCTCACGAAGCACCTGCTCGTCGACTGGCGCGTCGGAATCGACTGGTTCCGACAGCGACTCGTCGACCATGGCGCGGCGAACGACGTCGCCGGCTGGCAGTGGGCGGCCTCCACCGGCGTCGACGCCCAGCCTTACTTCCGCGTCTTCAACCCCATAGCGCAGTGCAGGGAACACGACCCCGACGGGGAGTACGTCCGGAGCTACGTGCCAGAGCTCCGTGACCTCTCGGCGGAGGAGATACATCGGCTGCCCGAGATGGACGTAGACGAGCGGAGGGAGGCTGCACCCGACTACCCCTCTCCGGTCGTCGACCACTCGGACGGGAGGGAGCGTGTGCTGGAGGCGTTCGAAGAAGCTAGGGACGGTGAGTAGATCGGCGTGGCAGCGGGTTCAGTCCCGCATCTCCGGCGGCAGAAGGTCGGGGATCCCGTCGGTTATCTCGTAGGTCTCGTCGCACTCCTCGCAGTACAGCGACCCCTCCACTACGTCGTCGCCTTCCTGCTCCTCCACCGACAGCTCGAGGTCGCTCTTGCAGACGGGGCAGCAGAGTATGTCGTTGAGGCTCTCTCTCATGGTGTCTCGAAGGGGTCCTCCCTGATTATAGTTTGCCCTCTGCCGGGCCCGACGCTGACGGCGTAGAACGGTGCGCCGACCTCGTCCTCGACGTACTCCAGGTAGTCATGTGCGTTCGCAGGCAGGTCGCCGTAGCCTTCGACGGAGTCCCAGTCGACGTCGCTCCAGCCGGGGAACTCGCGGTAGACGGGTTCGCACCTCGCCCAGTCGTCCATGTCGGCCGGCATCCGCTCCAGCCGTTCGCCGTCGAGGTCGTAGGCCTCGCAGACCTTCACGGGGTCCAGACCTTCGAGCACGTCTATGCTGGTTATGACGGCGCCGGTGAAGTCGTTCAACGTGGATGCGTGTCGAACCATCGGCATGTCGAACCATCCGACCCGGCGTCGACGCCCCGTGGTAGTGCCGTACTCCTCGCCGACCTCGACGAGGTGGTCGCCTACGTCTCCCTCTAGCTCCGTGGGGAGGGGGCCGGTTCCGACGCGAGAGAGGTACGCCTTCATGATGCCGACGGTCTCCCGCATCCGCGTCGCCCCTACGCCGGTGCCGGTGCACGCACCTCCAACAGTGGTGTTCGACGACGTCAGGTAGGGGTAGATGCCGTGGTCGATGTCGAGCGAGGTGCCCTGCGCGCCCTCGAACAGCACGCTGTCGCCCGAGTCGAGATGGCCGTTCAGCACCTCGCTGACGTCGACGACGTGGCCCCGGAGCCGTTCACCGTACTCGACGTAGCTCTCGTACACTGCGTCGACGTCGAACGCCTCCGAGTGGCCGGCTTCCTCGACGTCCACGTCGAAGACCTCCTCCACCAGCGCTCTCTTCGTCGGCACGACGTACTCGAGCTTCTCCCGGAGGGCGTCGGGCTTCAGGAGATCGAGGGCGCGGACGCCGCGTCGGCCAACCTTGTCCTCGTACGTAGGTCCGATGCCGCGTCCGGTGGTGCCGGCGGCCATGTCGCCCTTCGCGTCCTCCTCGATGCCGTCGATGACGCGGTGGTACGGCATGATAACGTGGGCGCGTTCGCTGATGTAGAACTCGATGTCGACCCCTCTCTCCCTCAGTCCGTCTAGCTCACCCAGCAGTACGTCGGGGTCGACCACGCAGCCGTTGCCGACGACGGCGGGTTTCCCGCGGACCGCTCCGCTGGGGACGTGGTGGAGCTTGAACTCCTCGTCGTCGACGACGACGGTGTGGCCTGCGTTGTTCCCACCCTGGAACCTCGCGACCACGTCGGCCTGCTCGCTGTAGATGTCGGTTATCTTCCCTTTTCCTTCGTCGCCGAGCTGCGCGCCGACTATCGTCACGCCCATCTTCTGCACCTCATGTGACCCTCGGTACCTTGCGTGGGGGCCGGCATGTACCTTACGCATCCCGTCCCCGCGGACCCATCCGTGCGACCGAAGGATTCAGGGTGTGTCGCGGTCGTTCTACGGTGTGGAAGCCAGCGAACGTGCCGTCGACCTCCACGAAGACCTCGTCAGGACGCCAAGCCACGACTCCGTCGACGACGTCCGGGAGCTCCTGCTCGACGAGATCGACGGAGCGGAGGCCGACGGCAGCGGCTGCGTCGTCGCGTCGAAGGGCGGCGGCGACCCTCACGTGGTGCTCAACACCCACATGGACGCGGTGACGCCTCACGTTCCGTTCGAGCGTGACGGAGACGTCGTCCGCGGTCGAGGAGCCTGCGACGCGAAGGCCAGCCTCTCCGCGATGGCAACGGCGTTCGATGCCGTCGAACCGGGCTGTACCGTCGAGCTCGTGGTGTCGCCGGACGAGGAGACTACGTCCGAGGGCCTCTACGACTATCTTCAGGGGTTCGACGACGGACACCCGGGGGATTTCTCCGTCGTCGGCGAGCCCACCGAGCTAGACGTCTGCACCGCGGCACGCGGCAGGTTCGAAGTCGTGGTGGAGTTCACGGGGGAGGCGGCGCACGCCGCCAGCGGCGGAGGCGTCAACGCCGTCTCCTGTGCGGCGGAGGCGGTCAGGAGGCTCAAGGGAATGGAGCCGATGGACGACGACCTGCTCGGCGAGTCCTCGCTCACCGTGACGCGTCTCGAGGGTGGCGGCGCCGGCAACCAGGTGCCCGCGGAGGCGTCGCTGTTCGTCGACCGGCGGAGCGTGCCTCCGGAGACAGCGGAGGAGTTCCGGCTGAAGGCCGAGGAGATGCTCAGGGACCTAGACTGCGAGGTCTCGGTCGGGTTCTCCGAGCGGCCGACGCCGTTCCTCGAGGCGTTCCGGACCCCCGAGGACGACGGGTTCGTACAGGCGCTGGTGGACGCCGTGGACGGTGAGGGGTGCGACCCCGGGGTGCGGCCGTTCGGCGCCGCCACCGAGGCGTCGTACCTCGCCGAGGAGATGCCGGTCGCGGTCTTCGGTCCCGGTGCCATCGACGATGGCGAGCCGGTGGCGCACGCCGAACGGGAGTACGTGCAACTCGAGGAGGTTCGACGTGCGACTAGCGCTCTGACGTCCTTCCTGACGTCGGTATAGCTGTCCCCTCCTTCTCGTCGCCCACTTCGCGGTCGTCCGTGTAATCGAGAATCTTGTGTGTTTCCTGTGGGGCTTCGACTATAGTTGTACGAACGACCAGAACCGCAGAAAACCTTAAATAATTCCGTCCCTCTGTTCTGGTCACGAGGGAGTGGCTACCGGCGGCGTACGGCCGCCCGGCGACCGGGGAGCACCATGAGACCGGAGACCTACGGACGTGGCCTGGCGCCGATAACCGGCGTCGTCCTCATGATTGGTGTAGTCGTTACTCTATCGGTGGCCGTCGCCTACACCGTGATGGGAATACCAGGCTCCCCCGACGACGGGGGCACCGCGATGACGAGCCACGTCGAGTTCACCGAGCAGCCGCTCGACCCCGGCCCCCACGGAGCCGACGGACCACAGGTCTCGGGCTCCAGCGGCGTCGCGGTCGAGATCCGGTACTCCGCCGGCGACGGCTACGACCTCGACGACGTGGAGTTCACCGACGGACAGGGACGCGACCTCCTCGTCTACGTCGGCACCGGCCGGGGAGGACCACCGTACGAAGCCGTCTCTGAGGGCGGCGGTAGGTTCTCGCCCGGCTCCAGCGTACGCGTCTCCTGCGTCGACACCGGAGGCGCGAGCTGCCGGCCGCTCCGGCCCGGGGACGACGTCGTCATCAGGCACAGCGGGAACCTCGTCGCCAGCTACCAGGTTCAGGGGATGTAGCTCCAGCCCGAAGGAAAATGGGGAGTGGGGGTCTCCCGATACCTCGCTGTGGGGGAGGAGCTCCGGTTCAGTCCAGCAGCACGACCTCTCCGTCCTCGACGTCCGCCTTCACCAGACTGTCGAACTCGAACTCCACGTCGGTCTCCCCCTTCTCGATGACGACGACCACGTCCACGACCTCTGCACCGACCTCCTCCAGCGCCTCCGTCAGCGCCGACAACGTACCGCCGGTCGAGACCACGTCGTCGAGCACGAGCACGCGGTCGCCCTCCTCCACGCTGTTGACGTACATCTCGCCCTCGCTGTAACCCGTCACCTGCGTCACCGAGACCTCCGATTCGAAGCCGTAGCTCCGCTTCCGGACCACCGAGACCGGCAGGTCCGTCGCGAGCGAGACCGCGGTGGAGACGTGGATGCCCATCGCCTCCGGCGCGAGTATGAGGTCGACGTCGAGGTCGGCTTTACGCACAACGCCGACGACTATCTCTCTCAGGAGGTCGGGCTCCAGCGGAGGCACGCCGTCGGTGATGGGGTGGACGAAGTACTCGTAGACCTCTCCGTCCTTCTCCTTCTCCACCACGGGTGCGTCGAGCAGGGACCGACGGAGGCGTTGGTGTCTCATACACTGAGACGTGCTACCGAAAGCAAAAACGTTAGGATTGAACCTGCGAGCCCGTGAGACCTCGCTCCACGCTGTCCACTATCACGCCCGCGACCTCGGACTTGCTGCCGCTGAAGGCCTCGCTCCAGTCCTCCGTCACCAGCTCCACCTGAGTGTCGTCGGAGCCCATGACCGAGGCGTCGTTCGCGACGACGAGGTCGAGGCCCGCGCGCTCCATGACCTCGCGAGCCTGTTCGATGAGGTGGTCGCGGTCCTCGTCGGTCTCGGCCTTGAACCCGACGACGAAGGCTTCGGGGGCCGCGTCGCGGACGCGGTCGACGAGCTTCGGCACCTTCTCCATATGTAGCACGAGGTCCTGCCCGCTCTCTATCTTCGTGTCCTCCGACTCGACGGTGTAGTCGCTGATGGCGGCTGCGCTGACGAAGACGTCGCAACCCCTCTCGACCTCTTCCAGCGCGGCGTCTATCATCTCGTGTGCGCTCTCCACTTCTACGCTGTCGGCGTACCTGACGTCGCCGTCGTAGTTGTGGACGACGGCCACGTCGGCGCCGCGGACGTAGAACTCCTCCGCAATCGCGCGCCCCATCTTCCCGCTCGAACGCGTCGTGAGCACTCGTACGGGGTCGACCGCCTCCTCGGTGCGGCCGCTGGTGACGACGACGCGCTTGCCCTCCAGAGGGCTGTCGGTGAGCAGACGCTCGCATTCGGTCGCGATGTCCTCCCTGTCCGCGAGCTTCGCCTTGTCCTCCTCTATCTTCGGCGGGATGACCTCGACTCCCCATTCGTCGAGAGTCTCGAGGTTCTCCACCACCCCCGGGTGGTCGTACATCGGCTCGTGCATCGCCGGCGCGAGGACGACGGGGACACCGCTACCGAGCGCCGTCGTCGCGAACGTAGTCACCGGTGTGTCGTCGATGCCGTTCGCAATCTTCCCCACGGTGTTCGCCGTCGAAGGCGCGACGAGGAACAGGTCGGCCTCGCGTCCACCGCGTATCTCCTCCATCTCGCTCTCGACGCCTCCGCAGAACCGGACGTGTTCGACGTCGCCGGTTATCTCGGTGACGACGTCGTTGCCCGACGCGAACTCCAGAGACCACGGATGTACGATGTTGGCCGCCGCGTCCGACATCACGACGTGTACCTCGGCGCCTCGACGCCTGAGCTCGTGGACGATCTTCACGCACTCGACGGCGGCGATGCTGCCCGTGACCCCCATCGCTATCGTCTTCCCTTCCAGTCCCATCGAACCGTAGTGACGTGACGCCGGCGTTTAATACTACGGATAAAGGCTGCCGTGTTGGGGAACTCTCCAACCACAACTCGAATACGCGGCCGAACTTGTTTACCAACTCTTTTCTAACTCCTCGACCTACCTCCGGTCGATGAAGAAGGCCGTCATAGAGGCCGACTCCTACGCACCCGTCGAGGAGGTCTTCGACTTCATCCGGGACTTCGAGAACTACGAGAAGTACAGCAAGTACGTCTCGGACATCCGACGGGTGAGCGACGACGGCCCCGAGTGGGAGATAGACTTCGAGTGGTGGATAGTCAACTACACCGCGCGTTCGAAGCTCGTCGAGGTGGAGGAGAACGAGTACATCGAGTGGCAGGTGACGAAGGACGTCGACGTGGTCGGCCGATGGGAGTTCGACGAGGTCGACGACGAACACACCAAGATACGCCTGCATCTCTGGTACGACCCCCAGGGAGCGAGCAAGGCGAACCCACTCCGGTACTTCCCGACGAAGCGACTGATACAGATAGCGAAGCCCGTCGGCGACCGCCACGCACGCGACGTACTGCGGAAGGTTGCGGCGGAGGTCGAGGGAGAGGAACGCGAGGTCGACTACACCATCCGTCCGGCGGAGCAGGACGAGGGCGACCAGCTGCTCGCGATGTTCCCCGACGACAAGATAGACGAATCCGGCGAACCAGGGTGACCAGGATATACCGTCGAGACCAGCGACGTCGTCGAGGATACGTGCAGCCGCCCAAGAGCTCTATCTCTACGTCCTCACCAGCCGGCCGCAGTTCTACTTCTTCCCCGTCTACTTCTACGTCGCCGCCTTCGTGGTGCTTGAGCGGCCGCTGACGGGGCCAGCGCTCCTGCAGGCCACCGCCCTCAGCTTCCCCTTGACGTTCTTCATCAACGGCGTCAACGACGTCTACGACGTCGAAGCAGACGCGGTCGACACCCTGAGGAAGGAGGGGGAGACGGTGCGGGACCGGTTCGACGACATGCGCCGGTACCGCGTCGCGCTGGCGGCCGCGGCGGCGACGGTGATGGCGTCCACGCTGATGTTCGGGGTCTGGAACGCCGTCTTCGTCGCGGGCATGCTCGCGCTCGGCTACCTTTACTCGGCGCCCCCGGTACGGCTCAAGGAGCGCCCGCCGTTCGACAGCCTCTCCAACGGCTTCATCGCCGTGTTCTTCTCGTTCTACGCCGGCGCCTCGACCTTTACCACTCCACTCGACGTCGGCTTGCAGCACTCGCTGGAGGCGCTGGCGCTCGCGCTGGCGGTGGCGGCGGGTCACGCGTACTACGCGGCGATAGACCACGAGCCCGACACCGAAGCCGGTCTGACGACGGTGTCGACGGTCTACGGCAAACGGTTCTGCGTCGCGTCTGCGCTCGCCGCCGTCGTCCTGAACTACGCGGTCTTCCGGAGCCAGCTCGGTGTTTACTTCGACGTCGTCGTCCTCTACATGCTCGCGGTGCTCGGCTCAGTACTGGTGTGGAGGGACGACGCCGAATACATGCTACGCGCCGCCCACGTGATCTATCCCGCGTTCGTCGTAGCCGTACTGCTGTTCGTCGCGTTAGACTCCGGAGGTCTCCACGTGTCCGTAGACGCCTTGGGTCTGGAGCTCGGTGTACCTTGAGCCTCCGGTAGAGACCCCGTGCTCAGTACGCCTGCTCGAGAACCGCGGTCAGGTCCTCCTTGCTCAGCTCCGCGGGGTTCGCCCTGACGGCGCCGGACATGTAGACGGCGGCGTTGGTCGCGATGGCCTCCAGCTCCGCCTCCTTCACCCCGAGGTCGGAGAGCGACGTCGCCACGCCGACGTCCTCCATCAGCTCCTCGAAGGCCTCGACGGCGAGAGGTGCGTCGAGCTTCCTGTCGGCGACCGGCGCACCCAGCCGCTCCGCCAGCATCCCGTAACGGCGCTTTGTCTCGTCGTCTCCGTTCTCCACGTTGTAGTCGACGACCTCCGCTGCGACGGCGGCGAGCGCGTCGCCATGCGCGACCTCGGGGTGGAACGCGCCGACGCCGTGGGCGAGCGCGTGGGTGGCGACGACTCCGCTCGTGGTCTCGCAGAAGCCCGCGAGCGTGTCTACCACCGTCATCTCGTCGCGGGCGTGCTCGTCGCCCTCGACCGAGTCCTCTAGGTGGTGGCCGACCTCCTCGACGCCGCGGAGCGCTAACGCGTCGGTCACGGGGTCGTTCCCCCTGCTCACGAACGCCTCGTTCAGGTGGCAGAACGCGTCGAAGCCCGTGCGCGCCGCGAGATCGGGAGGCATGTGGTCCGCTATCTCGGGGTCGACGACTGCTTCGACGGGCACCAGCGGGCGGCCGCCGAACCCGACCTTCGCGGTCTCCTCCTCGTTGGTGACGACCGCCCACGGGTCGACGTGGCTGCCGGTGCCGCTCGTCGAGGGCACCGCCACCAGAGGCAGCGCGACGTCGACGGAGAGGTCGCCGCCCGCGTAGTCCCAGACCTGCTCCCTCGTCGGGGTGTCCTCGAACGCCGCGAGCGAGAGCGCCGCAGCCTTCGCCGTGTCGAGCACGCTGCCGCCGCCGAGGGCGACGACGAGGTCCGGAGAGTCCGACTGCTCGACGCAGTCGACGACCGTCTCCAGCGTCGGGTTCGGGTCGACGTCCTCGTACAGGGTGTGGGAGACGTCGGCTTCCTCCAGAGCCTCCTCGACGTCGTCCAGGACGCCGGCGTCCTGCATCGCCGACCGCGTCGTCACCAGATGGGATTCGTCGCCGTAGCCCGAGGTGACGTCGCCAAGGTCGTGTCGCCTGCCGCGTCCGAACTGCAGCTCCGTCCGCGAGTGCTGGTAGTCGAAGGGTTCCATGGCGGACGTTGGGACGCCATCTCCATAACTCGCACGGAGCGCGTCCAAGGTGGTCCCCGCACCCTTCGTGGCTGCTCTGGCCTTCCGTTTTACGCATCCTTTTTCACCCCTCCGGCCGGAGACAGACCATGGCCGTACATCCTATCGACTACCGATACGGAAGCGAGGAGATCAGGGGGGTCTGGAGCGAGGACAGCAAGCTCGACAGGATGCTCGAAGTCGAGGCCGCGCTCGCGAAGGCTCAAGAGGAGGTCGACATGATACCCGACGGGGTCGCCGACGAGATAGCCGACGCCGCCGACGACGTCGAGCTCGAACGGGTGAAGGAGATCGAGAGGGAGATACACCACGACGTCATGGCGATGGTCCGAGCCGTCGAGGAGCACTGCGGGGACGACGCCGGCGAGTACGTACATCTCGGGGCGACCTCCAACGACATCATCGACACCGCCGACGCCCTCCGGCTCCGCGACACCGTCGACCTGCTGGAGCGGAGGCTGCAAGACCTCCTGGACGCGCTCGTGGATAAGGCCGACGAACACCGGGAGACCGTCTGCATAGGCCGCACCCACGGACAGCACGGCGTCCCCACCACATGGGGGCACAAGTTCGCAGTCTGGGCGAGCGAGGTCGACCGCCACCTCGACCGTCTCGACGACCTCCGGCCAAGGCTGCTCGTCGGCCAGGTCAGCGGCGCCGTCGGCACGCAGGCGTCGATGGTGCGGAGGCTCGACAGCGACCGCGAGCGGGAGGTGGAGCGCGCCCGCGAGGTCAGCCGGAGGACGATGAACCGGCTCGACCTCGGGGAGGAGGAGATATCGACCCAGATAGTCGGGCGCGACCGTCACGCAGAGTACGTGGAGTGGCTGGCGAACGTCGTCACCACGCTCGACAAGGTCTGCACCAACGTCCGGAACATGCAGCGGACGGAGATAGCGGAGGTCGAGGAGGGCTTCGGGGCCGACCAGGTCGGCAGCAGCACGATGCCGCACAAACGCAACCCCGTCAAGAGCGAGAACGTCTGCGGCCTCGCCCGTGTCGTCCGAGGCTTCGTCGAAGCCCAGCTCCAGAACAACGTCCTCTGGGAGGAACGCGACCTCACGAACAGCGGCAGCGAACGCGTCGTCTTCACCGAAGCCAGCGTCCTCACCGACCACTGTATAGAGCGGACGAAGAACGTAGTCGAGGACCTCGGGTTCCACGACGACGAGATACGGAGGAACCTCGAGATGCTGGACGGAGTCAACATGGCGGAGGCGGTGATGATGGAGCTCGCCCGCCGTGGCTTCGGCCGACAGCGCGGTCACGAGGCCGTCCGCCGCGCGGCGATGCGAGCGCACGAGGAAGGGCTGTCGATGGAGGAGTCGATACGTCGTGACGAAGAGATAGGTGACGAGTTCACCGACGAGGAGCTGGAGGTCCTGCTCGACCCCGACGGATACCTCGGCACCTCGGTCGACCGGGTCGATGAGGTCGTCGAACGGCTGTCCTGAACGGTTCGACCCCTACTCGGCTTTACTGGACGTCCGTCAGCTCGACATCGTCGAACTCCGTGATGTAGCCTTCGCCGAACGCGGTCGCCGGCGTCTGGAAGCCCGCGTCTACGTCCTCGACGCGCTCCGCGGCCTCGACCGCCACCCGTGCAGTCAGAGCGTAGGTCTCGGGAGTTCTGAGCCGAGCCTCCGCTCGTTCACCCGCGTCGTCGACCGCCTCCGCCCACAGCCGGCTCTCCCCCGTCTGCCGGGTCTCCTCGTCGGGTCCGGTGAACGCGACGTCGGCGGCGGCCTTCAGCGCCCGACGCACCAGGTGCGACCGCGCCAGCGGGCCTGCGGAGTCCGCCCCACGCACTAGCCGGGCGACGTAGGGGCTCACCTGGACGTAGGCCTCGACGTCCTCCGCGCCCGTCGACCACCCGGCGGTGTAGACGTCGGCTAGAGGGAACAGTGCCGCGTTGCGTGGGCCTTCGCCGAAGTCTATCTCCCTGGACTTCGACGCCAGACCTACGCGGCGGAGCGCGCCGTCCTGTCGGACGAAGCAGCCTTCGCCCAGCGACTCGACCGCGGTCTTCGCGGTGCCGCCGGACAGCGACATCTCCGCGTCCACGCCGACACGTACCTCGTCGACGTCGCCGAGCCGTCCGGCGACGTGGGCGGCGAGGCAGTCGGTGGGTACGACGTCGAAGCCCGCGCCCGGTATCAGGGTCACACCGGCTACTTCCGCTTCCTCGTCGTGGCTGGCGACGCCGCGGAAGACGTCTATCTCACCGGTTATGTCGAGGTAGTCGACCTCGTTCTCCAGGCACGCGTCGACCGCGTCGACGTAGGTGTGGCTGAACGGCCCCGCGCAGTTCAACAGCACGTCGACGTCCTCGAGCTCGTCAGCCATCTCCTCCACGGGGAAGCCCCGTCCCTCTAACTCGTGTTCCCCGGCCTGCTTCTCGACTCTCTCCCCGTCTCGTCCCGCGACGACGGGGTCGAGTCCGCGTGAGACGGCTTCCTCGACTACGAGCTCGCCGGTGTAGCCGTAGCTACCGTACACCATCAGCGTCATACGTCGGTCGTGGACGGCGGGTGTAATAAAATCGCGTGAGATTCCTCTATACTGGACGCACATAGCCTCGGGATTTAACCGGACTCCTGTGCTTATCCCGCACATGGAGATAGAGCCAGACACCGTGAGGGAAGAGGCCGTGGAGTTCCTCCGGAGCTACGTCGACTCCGCGGGGACGGAGGGCGTCGTCGTGGGCTTGAGCGGAGGCGTCGACTCCGCCACCGCGTCGGCGGTCGCCGTCGAGGCGCTAGGGACTGACGGCGTACGTGGGCTCGTGCTGCCGGCGGGGTCGAGCGACGACCGTAACATGCGGGACGCCCGCCGGCACGCCGACGACTTCGGTATACCGGTGGAGACCGTCGACATAGGGAGCGCGGTGCAGGAGATAGTCGACCTCACCGGAGTAGACGACCGCGAGGCCGTCGGCAACCTACGCGCCCGCGTGCGGATGTGCGTGAACTACATGTACGGGAACCAGGAGGAGAAACTCGTGCTCGGCACCGGAAACAGGAGCGAGCTCCTGCTGGGTTACTTCACGAAGTACGGCGACGGAGGCGTCGACGTATCACCGCTCGGGGGACTGTACAAGACCGAGGTGCGGGAGCTGGCGCGCGACCTCGGCGTCCACGAAGAGGTCGTCGAGAAACCACCGACTGCTGGGCTCTGGGAGGGTCAGACCGACGAAGACGAGATAGGAGCGCCGTACGAGACCGTCGACCGGGTTCTCAGGGCTCTGGTGGACGAGGGCCGGTCCGTCGAGGAGGCGGCAGAGGAGACGGGCTGCGACGTCGACACCGTGGAGAGGATAGAGGGGATGTACGAGAGGTCGGAGCACAAGCGCCGTACGCCCCCGTACCCCGAGTTCGGCCGTAGCTGAAGCTGTCCCTGGGGGAGACATAGCTCCTACGAAACCGAGCGTGGCCGCGGCCTCTGCCGCCCTCTCGCCCGCTACCCGACGTCTACAGCCTGGTGACGTTCACTGCGCGTGGACCCTTGTCGGCCTCCTCGACCTCGAACTCGACCTCCTCACCTTCCTCGAGGTCGGGTCCGCCGACGTCCTCCATGTGGAAGAAGACGTCCTCCTCGTCTTCGTCGTCGTCGCGTTCGATGAATCCGTAGCCTTTCCTGTCGTGGAAGAACTTCACCGTGCCTGTTACCATTTCGATCGCTTCCGGAGCCTGTTAAACGCCGATGAAATATAAATAATACGGTGGATTCGTTCGGTAGGTCGGCCGAATTGCCGCACCGGGCGTCCTTCAGTCGTAGTCACGCCACTTGTGGTCGCACTCGGTGCAGATGTAGAACCTGGTTTCGCTCTCGTCCGCCGCCCGCGTCTGCTGGAGGTACCAGTGAGCCTCGTCGTTGTCGCACTCGGGGCAGCTCTCGTCGGTCACCGGCAGACCCTTGTCCTCGGCGTCCTCCAGCACCGTGACCTCCTCCCGGCCGCCCTCCTCGGTGCTGGTGTAGTCGACTTCCTCGTCACGGACCTTGACGGCGCCGCAGCTCTCGCACTCGAACTTCCCGTCCTCCAGGTACATCATCGAGCCGCACTCGGGGCAGAACTCCATGTCGGCGACAGCGCGTCCGGGTACTTCAACCTGTCGTAGTGCACCACCGACGCAGACGCCTCAGCCTGGGTCGTCGTCCGGGGTCTCGAGCTCCGCCATGACTTCGAGCGCGCCGGTGCCGCCCTCTATCATCCGCGCCATCCTCCCCGCCTCCTCGGGCGACAGGAACCTCCTAGCCGCGACCTCTCCGAGCCCCGTGATCTCCTCGTCCCTCAGAAGCCACTCCTCGTTCAACGTCTCCATCGCACGGTCGGTGTCGACCTCGCCGAGGAGGTCGTCGTTCAGCCGCCGGAAGCCGTCGCCCGCGGCGGCGACGTTCGCGAGCGTCTGCTCGGCGTCGTCCTCCGTGGAGTACCTCGCCCCCGTGGATTCGACGTCTCCGCGCAGGAGGTCGAGCGCCACCTCGTCTTCCGTCCGCTCCATCGACCCGTGGTACCGGGCGTCGGGCTCCGCGAGCACGTAGACGACGCCGCGGTCGTGGTAGTCCGGTCGGCCGGCGCGTCCCAGCATCTGCTCGAACTCCTGTACCGACAGCCACTCGATACCCATCGCCAAGCGTTCGAAGACGACCTGGCTCGCGGGGAAGTCGACGCCTGCGCCGAGCGCAGCCGTCGTCACCACCGCCGCGTAGTCGCCGTCCTCGAACCGGCGCTCGACCTCGCCGCGCTCGCTGCCCGACAGCCCTGCGTGGTACGCCACCGCCGACGACTCCATCGCGCCCGCGAGCTCGTGACACCGGCGGCGACTGTTCGTGAAGACGATGGTCTGGCCGCGGTAGCCCTTCGACGACCTCTGGTTGAACTCCCTCCGAACCAGGCGGTCGACGACGTCCTTCTTCTCCAGCGAATCCGCGAACGTGAGGTGACGTTCGATGGGCACGGGACGGTCGTCGTGTTCGACGACGGATGCGTCCAGCGCTTCCCCGAGAGCGGGGGCGTCGCCCACCGTCGCAGACAGGTAGACTCGCTGTGCGTCGGGGTAGCGGTCGCGCAGCCGCGTCAACGTGCCGTCGAGCTCGGGGCCTCGTTCGTCGTCCTCTATCTCGTGGACCTCGTCTACCACGACCGTGCCGACGTCGCCGAGCCCGCGGCCCGTGCGGAGCGCGTGGTCGAAGCCCTCGTAGGTTCCGACTACGACGTCGGCGTCGGGGTCGTAGCTCGCGCCGGACGCGCTCAGGCGGTTGCTGCCGACCTTCCGCGTCACGTCTACGAAGGGATACCTCTCGCGGAACCGCTCGTACTTCTGGTTCGCGAGCGCGACCAGCGGAGCGAGATACAGCATCTTACCGCGGCCGTCGAGGACGTTCTCCAGCCCCGCGAGCTCGCCGACCAAGGTCTTACCGGTCGCCGTAGAGCTCGCGACCAGGAGGTCCTCGCCCTCGAGCAGGCCGGCTTCGACGGCGGCGGACTGTACGGGCAGCAACCTGTCGAACTCCACCGCCTCCTCCAGACGGCCGTCGAGCCCCAGATCCTCCACCGCTATCTCCTCGGTCTCCCCCGAGGCCTCCACGGTGTCGAACCTCGTGAGCTCCGGGTCGACGCTCCCCTCCAGCAGGCCGACGAGGTCGTCGACGCTGCCGACGCGCCGCAGCAGGTCGTCGAGGTTGTCGCGCACCTCTTCCGACAGACCCGCGTACTCCGCCTCCCGCCGGAACTCTCTGCGGGCGCAGTCGACGCAGACCATCTCGCCGGCGTGTTCGACGCCTCCGTCGAGCACCGAGAGGCTGCCGTCCAGCAGACACAGCCTGCATAGCGGCTTCAGCTCCACCTCCTGCTGATACGCGTCCATCGCTCTCTCGAACTCGCCGACGTCGGACACCCGCGCTCGCTCGGGAAGCACGATCTCGTCCGCCATCCGCGCGAGGTCGACGAACTCGGAGGGGTCGCGGGTCTCGGATGCTCCCCCCCGCTCACCCGCCCTGAACCTCGTGGGTCGAGGCCCTTTCGAGGTCTCCGCTATCTCGACCTCGCCCTCCAGCACGGTGCGGCCGTCGCGGCTCGCGAAGACACGGTAGCTTCCGTCTCCCTCGGGGTCGACTGCTACCGAGAGCATCTACCGGATGCGTCTGTCGCCGTCTATCTGTTCTCCCGACTCGACCTCGTCGAGGAGCGCCGCGAGCGCCTCCTGGTCGACACCGTCTCGCTCTAGCGCGTCCTCGTCGACGTCTCCGAGCGCCTTCGTAGCGTGCGGGATGTACGTCTCCAGGTATTCCACCTCGCCGGAACGATGCACCGTCTGCACGTAGTACTGGTCCTCGGATATGTCTCCGGTCGCGTACTTGCTGCCGACGACGCTGAGTTCGAACCTCGCCTCACCCAGCTGTATCAACCTCTCGTTGACGGAGGTGGAGAGCAGGTGAGCACGGTTCGTCGCACCTATCGGACGTAGGGCCTCCCGTACCTTCAGCCGTCCCTCCACCTCACCCTGCGTCTCCGCTATCGACTCCGACAGGGTCTTCGACAGCCTGCGGCCGAGGCCGGCGTCGTCGAAGTCGGGGCTTCTGGTTACAGACGAGAGAGCCGACCTGTACGAACCCTCGTGATCTACGGTGATCCTGAGGTAGACGACGCCGGAGAGGTTCGCCGTCATGTTCTCCGAGAACACCACGCGTCCCTCGGGACCCGTCACGTACTCTCCGTCGAGATTGGTCTCTCCGTCGACGCCCGACACGGTGACGTTGGCGCCCTCCGCAGGCTCGCCGTCAGAAGACACCTCTATCACTATGGACTCGTCCTCCTCAGCGACGCTGATGCCGAGCTCGCCCGCCGCCACCCCGCTGCAGGCCGCCGCCAGCAGAAAGACCAGAACCGAGACCCGGAGAACCCTCTTCATCTTGCCGGACGTACGTCGGACACGGTTAAATCCCTTCTCATAGTTCAAAGCCGTTCAGAGACGCCGAGTCCTGCCGCAGTACCGCAAAACGTAACCGTTATACCCCGTTCGGGAATATCCACGTACGCGCTCCGCTGGTGTAGTCCGGCCAATCATATTGCCCTCTCGAGGCAATGACGGGGGTTCAAATCCCCCGCGGAGCAAATTTCCCCGCGCCTTCTGGTGGTTTTCCCCGTTCGCTAACAAGAGGTAAATCCAAGATGAAGGGCAATCCAGAAACTACCAGAGGTACAGGTCGACGCCATCGGGCGGTTAGACGTTTTGCGCAGGCATTCCGAAAACGTATGATGAAACCCGCGCTGTCTGGCGATTACACCGAATGTGCCGGCATCGCGAAGGGTCTGGCATTGCATCATTGCCCCGCACATGCGATGGTGAAATGACGGCTCAT